>CAZXTV010000167.1:0-4711 GCA_964643705.1 uncultured Arenimonas sp.
GATCGCATCGTCGACCACCAGGCCGATCGCCAGCACCATCGCCAGCAGGGTCAGCGTATTGATGGTGAAGCCGAACGCGAACATGATCGCGAACGCGCCCACCAGCGACACCGGGATCGTCACCAGCGGAATCAGCGTCGCGCGCCAGCTACGCAGGAACAGGAAGATCACCACCACCACCAGCACCACGGCCTCGGCCACGGTCTTGTAGACCTCCTCGATCGACTTCTCGATGAAGATGGTGGTGTCGAAGGCGATCTCGATCTTCATGCCGTCCGGCAGTGAGGCCTGGATCTGCGGCAGCATCGCCTTGAGGTCTTCGGAGATGTCCAGCGGATTGGCGACGGCCTGCTTCACGACGGCCAGCGGCACCGCGTTGACGCCGTTGAATCGCGCCGTGAAGCGCTCCTCCTGGGAGCCGAGCTCGACCCGCGCCACGTCCTTGAGCCGCACCAGGTAGCCATCGACGTTGCCGAGGATCACTTCACCGAACTCTTCGGGCGTCTTGAGGTCGGTTTCCGACAGCACGGTGAACTCGCGGTCGCTCGATTCGACGCGACCCGCCGGAATCTCGACGTTCTGCGCACGCAGGGCGTTCTCGACGTCCGCGGGCGTCAGGCCGAAACCCGCCAGCCGCTGCGGCTGCAGCCACACGCGCATCGCGTAGGTGCTGGAGAAGACCTGGGCCTGCGCCACGCCCGGGATCGTCTGCACGCGATCCTTCACCAGTCGTTCGGCGTAGTCGGCGATCTCGACGCGCGAATGGCGGTCGGACGAGAACGCCAGGTAGATGATCGGCTGGGCGTCGGCTTCCTGCTTCTGGATGATCGGCTCGTCGACCTCATCCGGCAGCACGCCGCG
This sequence comes from uncultured Arenimonas sp., assembly GCA_964643705.1. Taxonomy (GTDB): domain Bacteria; phylum Pseudomonadota; class Gammaproteobacteria; order Xanthomonadales; family Xanthomonadaceae; genus Arenimonas. The sequence continues at coordinate 862 of CAZXTV010000167.1, forward strand.
GGCCTGGCCAACGCGGTCGCGGACATCGGAAGCAGCGCCATCCGGATCCCGGTCGAGCCGGAACCGAACCGTCACCTGGCTGGACTGCTCGCGGCTCACCGACTGCATGAACTCGATGCCCTCGATGCCGGACAGCGCGTCCTCGATGGGCTGGGTCACCTGCGATTCGATCACCTGCGCGCTGGCGCCGGGATAATTGGTGTTGACCGTGATCACCGGCGTGTCCACGTTCGGGATCTGGCGCACCGCCAGGCGGTCGTAGGCGATGATGCCGACCAGCAGCACCACCAGGTTGATCACGGTTGCGAAGACCGGGCGGCGGATGGAGATGTCGGAAAGGACCATGGGGCGCTCCGGTCAGCCCGCGTCGACGTCGGCAGGCGACCCGGCCGCGGCATTGGCGGGGGCGGCATCGGCCGTCGCGCCGGCCGCCGGCACCACCGTCACGCCGGCGCCCTCGAACATCATCGGCTTGGCCTGGCCGGCGGTGATCACCTGGTCGCCCTCGGAAAGGCCCTCGACGATCGCCACGCGACCCGGCAGGCGCTGGCCGGTGGTGACCACCGCACGCGCAGCCTTGCCGTCCTTGACCACGTACACGAAGCGCGTTTCCCCTTCCTGCAGCAACGCCTGCTCCGGGATCACGATCGCGCTGGCGCCGGCGTCACCCACCTCAAGCGTGACGCGGGCGAACAGGCCCGGCCGCAGCAGGTAGTCGGGATTGGGCACGCGCGCGCGCACCTTGGCGCTGCGGCTGTTGACGTCGATCACCGGTTCGATCGCCATCACCTCGCCGGTGAATGTCTGGCCCGGGAAGGCGTCCACCGTCAGGCGCACCGGCTGGCCCGCGGCCACCGACGCCAGCTCGCCCTCGGGCAGGCTGAAGTCGACTTCCATCGGGTCTAGCCGCACCAGGTTCACCAGCGCCTGGCCGGGGCTGAGCACTTCGCCCACGCTGACTTCGCGCAGGCCGATGACGCCGTTGAACGGCGCCACGATCGTGGTCTTGTCAAACTGGGCGCGGGCCGAGGCCACGCGGGCCTGGGTGACACCCAGCTGGGCGCGGGCCGTGTCCACGTCGGAACGGGAAAGCAGCTGGCGGGCACCGAGGTCGGTCGCGCGCTCGTTGCCGCGGCGCGCATTCTCGTAATTGGCCTAGGCTTCGCGCAGTTCGGCCTCGGTCACCGAGGCATCCATGCTGAACAGCTTGGCGCCCTGGGCCACGCGCTGGCCTTCCTCGAAATGCACCGCGACCAGGCGGCCATTGATCTCGGGCCGGATCACCACCGATTCGTCGGCGCGCAGGGTGCCGACCGTGGTGATGCCCGCCTGCAGCGGCTCGGCCTTCACCGTCACGGCTTCGACCGGCAGCGCCATGCCGCCGGGCGGTCCGCCGGCGCCTTCCGGCGCTTCGGGCGCAGCGCCGCCGGAGCAGGCGGCGAGGGAAAGAAGGAGGGCCGTGAAGGCCGCGGCCGCCAGGGCATGGCGGTTCGGACGGAATGCGGGCATGGGGGTGACCTTGGCCGATGGCAAAGCGGCCGTGGGGGGTCGTGGGGATGTGAAGGCAATAACTGTACTGGCGAGTTTAGCTTGTCGGTCGACAAACGCACTAGGCCAAAAGTCTTGCCGCGTTCAGCCCACGGATAGGTAGGCCGCCTGGGCGGCGGCCTCCGCGCCGGGCGCGTGCGGCAGCACGCCCAGGCAAGGCACGGGCAGGGCCGCCCGCACCAGGTCGGTGTAAGCCTCGGGAAAACCCGGCTCGACCGTGCTGCCGATCCAGCCCTGCAGCCGGCATCCGTCGGCGACGATGGCCCGGGCGGTCAGCCGGGCGTGGTTGAGGCAGCCCAGCTTCAGGCCGACCACCAGGATCACCGGCAGGTCGAGCGCCTTCACCAGGTCGGACTGCTCGAGGCTGTCGGCCAGCGGCGCCAGCCAGCCGCCAACGCCTTCGACCACGACGCGGTCGGCCATCGCCGCCAGCTCGCGGTAGGCGGCGAGCAGCGGTGGCAGCGTCACCTCGATGCCCGCGGCGCGCGCGGCCAGCTGCGGGGCGGTCGGCTCCGGCATCGCGAAGGGATTGACCAGGGCGTAGGCCGGCCGTGGGTTGCTGGCCTGCTGCAGCGCCAGGGCGTCTTCGTTGCGCCAGCCCTCTGGCGTGGCCTCGCAGCCGCTGGCGACCGGCTTCATGCCGACCACGCGGAGGCCGCCGCGGCGCAGCGCATGCACCAACGCGGCGCTGGCCAGGGTCTTGCCGGCGCCGGTGTCGGTGCCAGTGATGAACACGCCGGGGTTCAAGGAATCGGTTGCGGTCGACATGGTGAGACTTTATCAGCCATGCCATGGGTCGAGACTCGCCGCGAGCCGCTGCTACACTCAGCTTCTTTAGCGCGAGGCGACGATGTTCCGGACCGGTACCCTGGAGGGCAGCAAGCCCGAGCAGTACGCCCAGCTGCTGGAGCAGGCGCGCGGCCTGATGCACGGCGAGCACGACCGCACGGCCAACGCCGCCAACCTGTCCGCGCTGGTCTTCCACGCCCTGCCCGACCTGAACTGGGCCGGCTTCTATTTCTTCGACGGCACCGAGCTGGTGGTGGGTCCATTCCAGGGCCATCCGGCCTGCGTGCGCATCGCGATCGGCCGCGGTGTCTGCGGCACCGCCGCCGCCACCCGCCAGACCCAGCGGGTGCCGGACGTGGACGCCTTTCCGGGCCATATCCCCTGCGACTCGGCCTCGCGGTCGGAACTGGTGGTGCCGCTGTTCCAGGGCGACCGGCTGGTCGGCGTGCTCGACCTCGACAGCCCGCGCCTGGACCGCTTCGACGCCGACGACCAGCGCGGGCTCGAAGCCATCGCGCAGGCCTTCATCGATTCACTGCCGCCGGCCTGAGCCGGCACGCAAGGAGACGGGATGAGTTCGGGTACCAAGCTTCGCAACATCGGCCCCAAGTCGGCGGCCTGGCTCAAGCAGACCGGCATCCGCACCCAGGAAGACCTGGTCGCGGTGGGCGCGCTGGCCGCGTTCGTGCGGGTCAAGCGCGCGGGCTTCAAGCCCAGCCTCAACCTGCTGTACGCGCTGGAAGGCGCGATCCTCGGCTGCCACTGGCAGGAGATACCGGACGAGCGTCGCAGCGAGCTGGTGCTGGCCGCCGGCGATGAAGTGGCGAAGCTGCCGCTGCCCAAGAACAAGCGCATGCCCGCCGCCGGCCCGGTGACCACCGTGCACAGCGACGACAGCGAGGCGGCCATGCCGGAGCCCGACTTCGGCTTCGACGATCCGGCCGCGGACGGCCACTAACGAAAAACGCCCCGGCCAGGCCGGGGCGTTTCTTTTCAAGCTATGGCTGGCTGCCGTGGGGCTCAGCGACCGTCGCGGTCGGCGTCGCCCGGCATCGCGCGCTCGGCGCGGTGCCACGCGGCGCGGGTGGCCGCCTTGGCATCGCTCCATTCCAGGCGCGACTGGCCGCGGCTGGCCTCGTAGCTGCGGCGCAGGTCAGGCTCCACTTCATCGAAGCTGCGGCCATCGAACCGGCCGCGGCCTTCGTAACCGACGCGATAGGCCGGCGAATAGTCGTCGTAGCTGCGGCCCGACGCGTAGTACGGCTCGCGCGAGTACTGGTCGCGCCAGTACGCGTCTTCGGCCGTCGGGTTGACGCCTTCGGCGACGCCTTTGCCAGCCAGGCCGCCGACCACGGCGCCAACCACGGCACCCGCGACCGCGCCGACCGGGCCCGCGACCGCACCGATCGCCGCGCCCGCCGCGCCGCCGCCGGCCGCGCCCAGGCCGGTACCGACCGGATGCGAACCGGGCGCGCCGGTGATGACAAAACCGACGATGAGGTTGCCGTGGGCA
>CAZXTV010000168.1:0-4709 GCA_964643705.1 uncultured Arenimonas sp.
AGCAGCGACGGTGCGTGCACCCGGCGAAGCGCCTCGCGGCTGGCCGCCGGCGCTTCGCGCCAGGGCAGGGCCGGGAAGGCGGCGCGCACGGCGTGCAGCACGGCTTCCAGTCGCGCGGGGCTTTCAGGATGGCCGGCCCCGGGGTCGTGCGAAAGGCAGGCCGGGTGGGTGAAGAGCAGCACGATCAGCCCTTGCGGCGCTCGTGGTTCCAGGTGGTCTCACCGTGGCCGCTGGCGCGGGCCAGGACCCGGGCGAGCACGAAGAGCAGGTCCGAGAGCCGGTTGAGGTAGCGGATGGCCTGCGGGCGCACCGCGTCGTGGTGTGAAAGCGTCACCGTCTCGCGTTCGGCGCGGCGGCAGATCGTGCGGGCCAGGTGGCAATGCGCGGCAGGCAGGCCGCCGCCGGGCAGGATGAAATCCTTGAGCGGCGGCAGGTCGGCGTTGAAGCCGTCCAGCTGGGCCTCGAGCCGGTCGATGTCGGCATCGTGGATGGCCGCGTGGCCCGGGATGCAGAGTTCGCCGCCCAGGTCGAACAGCTGGTGCTGCACCGACACCAGCACCTGGCGGATGTCGTCGGGAATCTCGCAGGCCAGCACGATGCCTATCGCCGAGTTGGCTTCGTCGACGGTGCCGTAGGCGGTGACGCGGGCAGAGTCCTTGGCGACGCGGGTGCCGTCGCCCAGGCCCGTGCTGCCGTCGTCGCCGGTGCGGGTGTAGATCTTGGACAGGCGGTTGCCCATCGCCGGGTCAGCCGGCCAGGTCGCTGGCGCGCGCGGCGTTGGCGCGGCGCGCGGCCATCACCAGGGCGTGCACCACGACGGCCACGCCCACGTAGAAGGCGGTGGTGCCCAGGTAAGGCACGAACCAGTCGGCGTAGTTTTTCGCCCAGCCGGCCACGCTGGGGTTGGCCACCGCGTCCGACAGCCAGTAGAAACCGCCCTGCGCGAACAGGTGGCACACGGCCACGCCCAGCAGCACCGCCGGGGCCAGGCCGGCCAGCTGGCGCAGCGGCTTGTCCTGGCCGAAGCGGCGCAGGCCGGCGCCGGCCGCCCACAGCGCGAAGTGCGCCGGCAGCAGCATCCAGTAACCCGGGGACATGCAGTAGTGGCTCCAGAAGCTGGCGCCGGTGCCGGTGATGACCACGTAGTCCAGCGCGACCGCCAAAACCATCAGCACCGGGAAGGCCCAGCGCACGCTGCCCGCCAGGTAGAAGCCGCCCAGCGCGAACACCGCCCAGGACGCGTCGGGCACCATGCCGAAGTGGTTCAGCCGCGTGGCGGCCATCAGCAGGGCGAGCGCGGTGAATATGGCGAGGCGGGAGCGGGTGTTCGAGGTCATGGGCTAAGAATTCCGGAAGGCAGCGGCCAGGCCGGCATTCTAGCGGAAGTGCCCGGCCATCGCCGGCTGGTCACGCCGGGCGCGTATCATGCGCGGCATGCCACGCGACGACGGCTTCGACCACGACATCCTCATCCTCGGCGGCGGCCTCGTGGGCAGCGCCCTGGCCTGCGCGCTGGACGGCCGCGGCTGGCGGATCGGCCAGGTCGAGGCCAGTGCCCCGGCGGCGGGCGCCCCCGGTTTCGACGAGCGCAAGCTGGCGCTGGCCGCAGCCAGCCTGAACGCGCTGGCGGCGCTGGACGTATTGCCGCGCCTGGCCACGCCACCGGCGCCGATCCGGCGCGTGCACGTCAGTCGCGCCGGCGACTTCGGCGCCGTGCGCCTTGAGGCCGCCGAGATGGGCCACGACGCCTTCGGCGGCGTGGTGCTTGCCCGCGAGCTGGGCGAAGCGCTGGAATCGCGCCTGGCCACGGTGCAGGGACTGGAGCGTCATCGCCCGGCGACGGTGCTTGAAGTCAAACCCGATGCCGACGGCCCGCGCGTGCGGCTCGATGCGGCCTCGGGCGGCCGGGAATTGCGCGCGCGGCTGCTGGTTGCCGCCGACGGCAGCCGATCGCTGGCGCGTTCGGCCCTGGGCATCGCCGCCAGCGAACACGACTACGGGCAAACCCTGGTGGTGTGCAGCCTGGCCACCGAACGGGCGCCGGACGGCACCGCCTGGGAACGCTTCACCGACCAGGGACCCGTGGCGCTGCTGCCGATGGCCGGCGGCCACTACGGCGCGATCTGCGCCGTTGCGCGCGCCCAGGCCGATGCCGTGCTGGCGCTGGCCGACGCCGACTACGCCGATTATTTCCAGCAGCGATTTGGCTGGCGCGCCGGCCGCGTGCGCCGGGTCGGCAAACGTAGCGCCTATCCGCTGGCGCGCATCGTCGCCGACCGCCTGGTCGCGCCGCGGGCGGTGCTGATGGGCAATGCCGCCCAGTCGATCCACCCGATCGGTGCCCAGGGGTTCAACCTGGGGCTGCGCGATGCACTGGCGCTGGCGCAGCGGCTCGACGGCGGCGACCCGGGCGATGCCGCGCGGCTGGCCGACTACGCGCAGTCGCGCCGCGAAGACCGCGAACGCTCGCTGGCCTTCAGCGACGGCCTGGCGCGCGCCACCGCCAACGATGGCTTCCCGATGCACGTGCTGCGTTCGCTGGGTTTGCTGGCGCTCGGGCACGTGCCCGGGCTGGCGGCGCCGCTGGCGGCCGGGGCGATGGGTTATCGCGGCCAGGTGCCGGTACTTTCGAGGCCGAACGCATGAGCCGGCGCGACCCTTTCGACCTGGTCGTGGTGGGTGCCGGCGTGGTCGGCGCCGCCGCCGCGTTGGCAGCGGTGCGTGATGGCCTGCGCGTGGCCCTGGTCGAAGCGTCTGCGCCGCCGGCCTGGCGCGCCGAAACGCCCGACCTGCGGGTTTACGCCTTCGCGCCCGACAACGCTGCCCTGCTTTCCGAGCTGGGTGTCTGGGACGAGATCCGCGCCGCCCGCGCGATGCCCTACCGGCGCATGCGCGTCTGGGACGCGGCCGGCGGCGGCGAACTGTGTTTCGACGCCGACGCCTTCGGCCGTCCCGCGCTGGGGCACATCGTCGAACACGCGTTGCTGGTCGACCGGCTGTGGGCGGCCTGCGCCGCCGAGGCGGGCATCCATCGTTATTGCCCCGACAAGCTCGAATCGATCGAACAGCAGGACGACCTGGCCGCGGTCTGGCTGGCCAGCGGCACCGTGTTGCATGGCCGGCTGGTCCTGGGTGCGGACGGCGCCGCGTCGAAGGTGCGCGCCTGCGCCGGCCTGGACGCGGACGCGCATGATTACGGACAGCGTGGCCTGGTGGCCTTCGTCGGCACCGAAAAGCCGCACGAGCACACCGCCTGGCAGCGTTTCCTGCCGACCGGGCCGCTGGCGTTCCTGCCCTTCGCGGACGGGCGCTGTTCGATCGTGTGGAGCCTGCCGGCGCAGGAAGCGCAGCGCCTGCTCGATGCCGACGAAGAAAGTTTCCGTCGCGAACTCACCCGTGCCTTCGACGCGCGGCTGGGGGAGGTCACGTCGGTGTCGGCGCGCGCGGCCTTCCCGCTGCGCCGCCAGTTGGCCAGCGACCTGGTGGCAGGCCGGGTGGTGCTTGCCGGTGATGCCGCGCACGTGGTGCATCCGCTGGCGGGGCAGGGCGTGAACCTGGGGCTGCGCGACGTCGCGGCCCTGCGCGCGTCCTGGCGGCAGGCGCTGGCCCGCGGCAGCGACTTCGCCAGCCCGCACCGCCTGGCCCGCTGGGCGCGCATGCGACGCAGCGAAAACACGCTGGCGGCCTATTCCTTCGAAACCATCAACCGCGCCTTCAGCAACGACGCGCTGCTGCCGACCCTGCTGCGCGGCCACGCCCTGGGCCTCGCCGGCCGCATCCCGCCGCTGACCCAGCTGCTATGGCGCAGAGCTGCCGGGATATGAGAAGTCGGTGTTGGACGCGGATCAGAGCGGATGGACGCGGATAAGAACGGATAGATCAAAAGCCATCAAAATGAAAAAGCCCGCCACTCGTCGCCGAGGGCGGGCTTCTTTATTACTTGAATGCTTTATCCGCTTTTATCCGCGTCCATCCGCTCTGATCCGCGTCCTGATACGAACCTACACTCAGGCGGCGGCAGCCTGGGTTTTGCGCGGGCCCTTGAGCAGGGCGACGCGGATGTGGTCGATGACCAGGTCGACTTCTTCGCTGGTGACGCCGAAGTGCGGCGTGAAGCGCAGCGAATTGGTGCCGCCGTGGATGACGCCGATGCCGCGCTCGCGCATGAACTCTTCGGTCGAGCCGGCGCCGTAACACTTGTAGGACGGGTCGAGTTCGCAGGAGAACAGCAGGCCGGTGCCCTGGACCTTGGTGATCAGGCCGTTGCCCAGCTCGTCGCGCAGCTTGCCCAGCTTGTCCAGGAATTCCTGGCCGCGGTCGCGGATGTTGGCCCGCAGCTCCGGCGTCAGCGCCGACAGCATGGCGGCCGCGATGTCGAGCGCGCGCGGGTTGGCGGTCATGGTGTTGCCGTACACGCCCTTGCGGTACAGGCCCGCGGCGCGTTCGTTCACCGCCAGCACCGAGAGCGGGTACTGCCCGCCGTTGAGCGCCTTGGAATAGGTTTCCATGTCCGGGGCCTCGAGCTTTTCGAAGCCCGGGTAGTCGACGATGGACAGCACGCCGTGGGCGCGCAGGCCGGCCTGGATGGAATCGACCAGCAGCAGGGTGCCGTGGGCCTTGGTCAGTTCGCGCGCGGCGGCGTAGAACTCCGGCGGCACGGCGCGGCCCGGGTCGCCTTCGCCCATCACCGGCTCGAGGAACATCGCCTC
>CAZXTV010000169.1:0-4684 GCA_964643705.1 uncultured Arenimonas sp.
GCGGCAGCGACTCGGGTTACCTCTACACGACCTACGGTTTCGGCACGCTCGACGAACTCGAACTGCTGCGCGAGGCCGGCTTCCATCCGCTGGAAGTGATGCGCGCCGCCACCCTGTCGGGCGCCGAGGCGCTGGGCGCGGACGAGCGCATCGGTTCGATCGAAGCGGGAAAGCTGGCCGACCTGGTGGTGCTGTCGGAAAACCCGCTGGCCAACCTCAAGGTGCTCTACGGCACCGGCCACATCCGCCTGGGCACCGACGGCGAGCCGACGCGGGTGGGCGGTGTTCGTTACACGATCAAGGACGGCATCGTCTATGACGCCCCGGCGCTGCTGCGCGACGTGCGCGCGATCGTGGCCGAAGAAAAGGCCAGGCGCGGTATTGAGACGCTCGCCCAGCCATGAAAAAGGCCCCGGCATGCCTGCCGGGGCCTTGGTCTTTTCGAGGGATCAGAGCTTCTGGAGCGAAGCGCTGCGGGTGACGCCATTGATCGTGAACTGCACGTTGGCCGTGGTGGCCGAGGTGTAGGTGATCGAGGCGGTGCCGGCCGCCGTGAAGGCGCGGCTGGCGGGGTTGAAGGTGGTGCTCCACGGCGCGGCGTTCGACGCGTAGACCGTGCCCGAACGCACGTCGGTGGCGGTCCAGGTGGAATCAAGTTCGAACCACTGCGCCTTGCCCGTGTTGTCGTAGATGAAGAACATCACGAACTGGTTGTAGGTCGGCGCGGCGTACTGGTAGACCGTCAGGCCCCAGCCGGCTTCGCTGGGCACGTACCAGGCACCGGTGTAGTCGCGGCCGGCCGACGGGCCGTTGCCCTGGGCCGCCGGGGACAGGTACTGCTGGATGCTCGGATAAGCCACGTCCAGGCGCGAGTAATAATCGGAGTTGTCGGTGTTGCTGACCGTGCCGCTGTTGGCGCAAGACGCGGTGCCGCCCCACAGCCCGCCGCGCAGCAGGTAGGCGCCGCCCGCCTCCACGAACAGGCCCGAACCGCTGCTGCCGCCTTCGGTGGTGCCGCTGCTCCAGCCGACGTAATGCACGTCGGCGTCCTCGCCCTTCTTCTGGCCCACCGAGCTCTTCTTGAGGTCGCTGTCCGGGTGGTGGATGGCCAGCACGTTGGCATTGTTGGCCAGCGGGTTGGCGTCCCAGCCGGCGAAGTAGGCGCCCGCCGGCGGCGCTTCGTTCAGGCGAAGCAGCAGGGCATCGGTGGTGCCCGACGAGTACAGGTAGGTCGAGCCGCCGCTGCGCTGGGTGGTGGTGGCCTGGATGTTGCTGTCGCAGCTGGTGGACTCGAAGTTCCAGAACGTATTGAGCGTGCTGGCCACCGTCTGGTTGGAGATGCAGTGGTTGGCCGAGTAGAAGTACGGGATCTGGGTGCCCGCCTCGGTGTCGTTGAGCAGGGTGCCCGTGCAGGTGTAGGACGAGCCGCTCTCGGTGAAGACCATGCGCGCGACGGCGTCCTTGGCATTCACGTAGCCCTGCCCAAGCGTCCCGACGCGGCAGATCGCGTTGACGTTGCAGGCGCCGGACGTGCCGATGCCCTTGGCCAGGTTGAAGCGCTCGAGGCTGTTGGTGAGCAGGTGCGAGACGCTCGGCAGGCCGATCGCCATGTCCTTCACGGCGATGCCGGCCGGGACGAAGACCTCGATCGACTGCAGGTCGCCGTCGGTGACCGGGGACCAGTAGATGCCGTCCGCCAGCTGCGACTTCGCCTGGGCCACCGAAACTTCGATCAGCTGGTCGGGCGCCAGGTCACCGGCGAAGCGCAGGGTCGCCTTGGCGGGCAGCGCGGAAATGTCCATGCCAACGCGCATCGCCAGGGCGTCGGTGGAACGCACGTCCAGGCGGGCGACCTGGCCGCCGGCAGCCGGCAGCCACTTCAGGGCGGGCCGCGGCGCGATGTCGTTTTCACGGCCCACGCCGATCTGGGTGGAGATGGCGTCCGAGCGCTCGTTGCGGCGATGCACCGGGCGGATCTTTTCCGCCGGCAGGGCCGGCAGCGTCACCAGGGCGCGCTGGGATTCGGGAAGTTCCGGCATGGCCCAGGCGGGCGCCGATTCGACTTTCGTGGCCAGGGCGCGCTCACCCTCCACGCGCAGGGGGGCCTGAGCCCAGGCGGCGGTGCTGCCAATCGCCAGCGCCAGCGCCAGGGCCAAGGGGGTGCGGCTGTTCATGCGGTACTCCGTCATCGACTTGAACCGGCAGTTTAGTCGCTGCCGGGACGGATGCAACGACGGGGTGGTTCAGCCGGGTCAGGAATCGCCGGCGGCGGCCTGGGCCTTGGCAGTGGCCTTCTTCACGGCCTTCTTCGCCGTTTTCTTGGCCGGAGCCTTCTTCGTGGCCTTCTTGGCGGCCTTTTTGGTCGCCTTCTTTGCCGTCTTTTTTGCCGGCGCCGCGGCCGGGTCGGTGGCCTTTTTCGCCGCCGCCTTCCTGGCCGGCGCCTTCTTGGCGGCGGTCTTCTTGCCGAAACGGCCGCCCTTGCGCACCGGCTTGCCCTCGGCCAGCAGGGCTTCACACTCGGCCTGGGTCAGGCTGGCCGGGTCGCGGTCCTTGGGGATCTTGCCGTTTTTCTCGCCGTCGGTGATGTACGGGCCGTAGCGCCCGTTCAGGACCTGGATCTCGGTGCCCTCGAAGGTCTTGATCGTGCGGTTGGCGATCATTTCCTCCTTGGCGCGGATCAGTTCGACCGCGCGCTCGAAGCTGATCTTGTACGGGTCGTCTTCCTTGCCCAGCGAGGCATAGGTATCGCCGCGCTTGGCGAACGGGCCGAAACGGCCGATCGCCACCGTCACCGGCTTGTCGTCCATCTCACCCAGGGTGCGCGGCAGGTCGAACAGCGGCAGCGCTTCTTCCAGGGTGATGGTGTGCATGCTGGTGCCCTGGCGCAGCGAGGCGAACTTGGGTTTTTCCTCGTCGTCCATGTGGCCGATCTGGGCGTAGGGCCCGTAGCGGCCCAGGCGCACCGACACCGGCTTGCCCGACTTGGGGTCGGTGCCCAGCTGGCGCGCGCCGGTGGCCTCGGTGCGGTCCACCGATTCGCTTTTTTCCTCGACCATGGTCTTGAACGGCTTCCAGAACCGTTCCATCAGCGGCACCCAGGCGCTTTCGCCGGCGGCCACCGAGTCAAGCTCGTCCTCGAGCTTGGCGGTGAAGTCGTAGTCCACGTATTGCGTGAAGTGGCTGGTCAGGAAGTTGGCCACCGCGCGGCCGACGTCGCTGGGCCGGAAGCGCCGGTTGTCCAGGTACACGTACTCGCGGCCCTGCAGCACCTGGATGATGCTGGCGTAGGTGGACGGGCGGCCGATGCCGTATTCCTCGAGCGCCTTCACCAGCGAGGCTTCCGAAAAACGCGGCGGCGGCTCGGTGAAGTGCTGGTCGGTGTGGATGCTGCCCAGCGGAATGCTCTGGCCGGTTTTCATCGGCGGCAGCTTGCGGCCTTCGTCGTCGTCCTCGGCGGCCTTCTGGTCCTTGCCCTCTTCGTACACGGCCAGGAAGCCGGGGTCGATGACGGTGGTGCCGCTGGCGCGGAAGCCGTGTTCGCTGCCGGCCGCCAGTTCCACCGAAACGGTATTCAGGGTGGCGGGCACCATCTGGCAGGCGACGGTGCGCTTCCAGATAAGTTCGTACAGGCGGCGGCCGTCGTCGTCGAGGTACTTGGCCACCGATGCCGGCGTGCGCAGGGCCGAGGTCGGGCGGATGGCCTCATGGGCTTCCTGGGCGTTCTTGGACTTGGACTTGTATTCGTTGGGTTTGTCCGGCACCGCCTGGGTGCCGAAGTCGCGGGCGATGACGTCGCGGATTTCCGACACCGCGTCGACCGAAAGGCTGACGGAATCGGTTCGCATGTAGCTGATCAGGCCGACGGTGCCTTCTTCGCCGATCGCCATGCCTTCATAAAGCTTCTGCGCCACGCGCATGGTGCGCGAGGTGGTGAAGCCGAGCTTGCGCGCGGCCTCCTGCTGCAGCGTGGAGGTGATGAAGGGCGGCGCCGGGCGGCGCTTGCGCTCCTTGCTGATGACGTCGGTGACGCGCAGGGCGTCGCCGGCGGCCTTGACCAGGCGCTCGCGGGCGGCCTGGGCGTCCTGGGTGTTGGTCAGCGTGAACTGCTCGAACTTCTTGCCGTCGAGCTTCACCAGCCGGGCGGTGAAGCCCTGCTGCGGGTGGTTCATCTCCGCCTCGACGCTCCAGTACTCGCGCGCCACGAAGGCTTCGATCTCTTCCTCGCGCTCGACGATCATGCGCAGCGCCGGCGACTGCACGCGCCCGGCCGACAGGCCGCGCTGCACCTTGCGCCACAGCACCGGCGAGAGGTTGAAGCCCACCAGGTAGTCCAGGGCGCGCCGGGCCTGCTGGGCGTCCACCAGGTCGCCGGCGACCTGGCGCGGGTTGTCCACGGCGGCCTTGATCGCCCGGGGCGTGATTTCGGTGAACACCACCCGGTGCAGGGCGCGGTCCTTGAGCAGGCCGCGTTCCTTCAGGATTTCGGAGATGTGCCAGCTGATCGCCTCGCCCTCGCGATCCGGGTCAGTGGCCAGGTAGATGGCGGTGGCGGCCTTGGCGGCCTTGGCGATGGCCTCGACGTGCTTCTGGTTCTTCTCGATCAGCTCGTAGCGCATCGCGAACCCGTTGTCCGGGTCCACCGCGCCTTCCTTGGGCACCAGGTCGCGGACGTGGCCGTACGAGG
>CAZXTV010000170.1:0-4674 GCA_964643705.1 uncultured Arenimonas sp.
ATGCCGACGCCCAGACGCGCCGAATTCATCATCACGAACATCGCGTTCAGGCCGCGGTTCGGCTCGCCGATCATCCAGCCAGCGGCCTCATCCAGGTTCATCACGCAGGTGGCGTTGCCGTGGATGCCCATCTTGTGTTCGATCGAGCCGGCCTTGATGGCGTTGCGTTCGCCCACGTTGCCATCGGCGTCGGGCAGGAACTTGGGCACCAGGAACAGGGAAATGCCCTTGGTTCCCGCCGGCGCGCCGGGCAGGCGGGCCAGCACCAGGTGCAGGATGTTTTCGGTCAGGTCGTGTTCGCCGGCGCTGATGAAGATCTTGGTGCCGGTCAGCGAATGGCTGCCGTCGTCGTTGGGTTCGGCCTTGGTCTTGAGCAGGCCCAGGTCGGTGCCGCAGTGCGGTTCGGTCAGGCACATGGTGCCGGTCCATTCACCGGACACGATTTTCGTCAGGTAGACCTGCTTCTGTTCCTGGGTGCCGAAGGCCATCAGGCATTCGTAGGCGCTGTGGGAAAGGCCCGCGTACATCAGCCAGGCCTGGTTGGCCGAGTTCCACATTTCGTACAGGCGGTTGTTGACCAGCGTGGGCAGTCCCTGGCCGCCCCAGTCCGGGTCGCAGGACACCGACGGCCAGCCGTTGTCGACGTACTGCCGGTAGGCCTGCTTGAAGCCCGGCGGTGCGGTGACCACGCCGTCGCCGTGGTAGGTGCAGCCTTCGCGGTCGCCGACCTGGTTGATTGGCTGGATGACCTGGCTGGCGAATTTCGCGCCTTCCTCCAGCACGGCCTCGATGGTGTCGCGGTCCAGGCCGGCGTGGCGGGGCAGGGCGGCCAGCTCGGTTTCAGCCTGCAGCAGGTCGAACAGCACGAACTGCATGTCGCGCAGGGGGGCGGTGTAGTGGGGCATGGCGGGTTCTCGGCTCGGGCTTCAGGCGCACCATACCGGTGCGTATGTGATGCCGGAGTATGCCTCAAAAGAGCGGCCCGGGGGCAGCCTCCCCGGAGGAGTCGCAGTCGGAAAGGCCTTGCCCGGCCAGCGCCCGGAGGGCCCGGTGGCTATGCGGGTTTTCCTTCAGGCCCAGGGCCCGGCAGTACATGCCCTGCGCCGCGACAAGCTGGCCCTGCCGGTGGAGTGCGACCCCGAGGTTGTGCCAACCCCGTGCATGTCCGGGAGCCTGGTGCACGACTTCTCGCCAGATCGCTTCCTCGTCGACCAGCACCTGGTTGCGCGCATTCAATCCCATCGCGCTCGACACCAGCAGCACGATCGCAGCCGGAATGGCCAGGCGGCGGCGCCAGCCCTGTTTCGCCCCCAGCAGGCACAGCATCAGGGCCAGCGGCAGCAGCAGGCCCCAGCTGGCGAGGTACAGATGGCGGTCGTTGGCGGGCTCGGCCCGGGGCACCAGCGAATACATCGGGGCTAGCAGGAGCAGGAACCAGGCCATGCCGAAAGCCAACCAGCCCAGCCGCCGTCGCCGCCCCGGATCGGTCAGCAACCCGCCCAGGGCGGCGACGATGGTCAGTGGCAGCCAAAGCGGGGCGTCCGGGGGCAGCACCGGGTCCATCGAGCCAGGCTGCAGGCCCGACCAGCGCAGTACCAGGTAGTGCAGGCCGCGGGCGGCATCGGGCAGGTTTCCGAGGGGGTCGCCGTGGCCGAAGGCGCCGGCGAAAAAAGCCTGGTAGCCCGGGTGGCCCGTCACCACGGCGATTCCGGCCAGTCCGACGATCACCGTGGCGGCGATGGGCACGCGCCAGGCCCGCGGCGTTGGCGCCGGCGAGAGCCAAAGCACGAGTGCCATCAGCACGGGCAGCACGAGGGCGGTCTCGCGCGCGGCCAGCGCAAGCACGAAGGCGGCCAGTGCCGCGGTGTCGCTCGCGGCGTGGCCGGGCCGTCGCAGCCAGAGCAACAGGGCCGACAGGAGGAAAAACGACATCAGGGAGATCGAGCGCCCGCTGAAGTAGGTGACGGCTTCGACGTGTGCAGGATGCAGGGCGAACAGCAGGGCCGCCAGCCAGGCGGCGGGAGCCGCGAGCCCGGCATGTTGCGGAGCCAGGCGTGGCAACAGGCGCAGGCCGATGCGCCACAACAACACGGTGTTCGCCAGGTGGAGCAGCAGGTTGAAGGCGAAGTAGCCGGGTGCACCCAGGCCCGAGCGCCAATTGAGCAGGAAGCTGAGCTTGAGCAGCGGACGGATGCCGGTCGGCGTGTCTGCCCACCAGGCCGGCCAGGCCTGGGCGCGCAGGTCGCCGGTGATCACCCGGTGGTCGTCATAGACGAAGCCCATGCCGAAGCCACCGGCGTAGCCCAGCACCGTGACGGCCAGCAGAAGGCAGGTCAGCCAAGCCTCGCCCGGCCAAGCGGGGCGCCGGTCTAGCCTGAGTGCCATCCCAGGTCACGATCGCGTGGGTCGGGAAGACGGCACTGGCGGGTACCGGATCCGACGTACCAGCTGAGCTTGCGCCAGAATCGATATTCCTGGTCCGACATCCTGCCCTCGGCGCGGGCGGGCACGACGTAGTTGATCGAATGCAGGTCAATGCGCTGTTCGATGTTCTCGCAGCAGATGCGCTCGATGGACATCACGCCGTCCAGGGCGGTCCCCACGGGCAGGTCCGGCTTACCCTGGCCCACGGATTGGCCGGCCATGCTGGCGGCATAACCCAGCGGGTCGGACAGGTTGATTATTTCTCCGAAGGCCACGCTGACCTGCGCGTCCTGGCACTTGATCAGGTCGGCGTGGGCATCGAGCAGCACCTGCCGTCCTTCGGGCGACACGAAGTCCGGAATATCCGGCTCCGGCGCGCCACCGCAGGCGACAAGTGCGAGGACCAGCAGGCCCGCGGTGGCGGTTCGAATGGACTTGGTCATGGCGCTTACTCCACGGCGAAGGGCTGGCTGTGCAACAGGGCCGAGTTGTCGCCGTTCCAGTAGCGCAACTCGTAGTTGCCCGGGGCATCGGGCAGCTTCAGCGTCACCTGGCGCTGGTCGTAGCCCTTGTCCGACTGGATCCGCTTGGACGCCAGGGACTGGCCACGGCCGGCGCGGGCCGTCGGGTTCCAGACCTGCACTTCGTCGTAACGGGCGCCGGGGCCGGTCCAGGTGATCGTCAGCTGGCTGCCGGCCGGGGCGCTGGCGGGCGCATCGAGCGCGACATCCGTGGCCGTCACCGTGATGGGTTGCTCGTGCAGCAGGGTCGAGTTGTCGCCGTTCCAGTAGCGCAGCAGGTAGTCGCCCGGCTTGGCCGGGGCGGTCAGGGTGACCTGGCGCTGGTCGTAACCCTTGTCGCTCTGGACGCGCTGGCCATCGGCGGACTTGCCCCTGCCGGCGCGCGCCCGCGGGTCCCAGACCTGCACTTCGTCGTACTGGGCGCCGGGGCCGGTCCAGGTGACGGTGAAGCTAGACGCCATGTCTACTTGCTCAGGCGCCTCCAGCGCCACCTCCGCATCAATCACCTTCAGCGGCACCGTGGCCAGCACGGCGCTGTTGTGGCCGTTGTAATAACGCAGTTCGTAATCGCCGGGCACGGCCGGCGCGGTCAGCGTGACCTGGCGCTGGTCGTAGCGCTTCGCACTTTGCACACGCTGGCCATCCACGGACTTGCCGCGACCGGCGCGCGCGCCCGGGTCCCACACCTGCACTTCGTCGTAGGCTTCGCCCGGTCCGGTCCAGGTGACGTCGAAGCTGCTGGCGATGCTCACTTCCGCGGGCGCCTCCAGGCCAACCTCGGCTTCGGTGATGGCGATTTCACGGGTGGCGATCACCTTGCTCTGGTCGGCGTGGTAATAACGCAGCAGGTAGTCGCCGGGCTTCGCCGGCGCCACCAGTTCGACCTGCTTTTGCCCGAAGCGCTTGTCCGAGTGCACGCGCTGGCTGTCGATGACCCGGCCCCGGCCGGCGCGGTCGCGCGGATCGAAGATCTGCACGTCGTCGTACTGGTGCGCGGGGCCGGTCCAGCTGATGAGGATGCGCGAAGACATCGGCGCGGTGTCGGGCGCCTCGAGCGTGGCTTCCGGGGCCGGCGGCTCGGGCGGCGCCGAGACGACGGTTTCAGTCAGCGCCGCGGCCAGGCCTTGCGCATCGTTGGCGGCGATGTAGCGGCCGCCGGTGTTTTCGGCCAGGCAGGCCACCTGCTTGCCTTCTTCGGCGCTGAGCCCGAAGCCCACCACGTGGGCGGTGAAATCCACGCCCGATTCTTCCAGTTCCTTGCCCAGGGCACAGGGGTCGGCCTTGCAGGTTTCCAGGCCGTCGGTGATCAGGATCACGGTGGCCTTTTGTTCGGTGAAGCGAAGCTCGCGCGCCGCGCGGGCCACCGATTCCGAGAGCGGGGTCATGCCGAGGAACTTCATCTTCGCCGCGGCGGCGGCGATGTCGCCGGCGCTGCCGGTACCCACCGGCACCACCAGCTCGATGTCGTCGCAGTTGCCCTTCTGGCGATGGCCGTAGGCGATAAGGCCAAGCGCCATGGTGTCCGGCGTGTCCTTGAGCACGGTGGCCAGTGTTTCGCGGGCGATTTCGAGCTTGGGTTTGCCCTGGATCTGGCCCCACATCGACCCGGAGGCGTCGAGCACGATGATCGCCTGCTCCTGGGCGGGCTCCTGAGCCTGTGCCAGGCCGGTGGCCAGGCAGAGCAGGGCGAGGGTGGAAGTCGCGGCGCGGCGCGGGGTCCGGGGCATGC
>CAZXTV010000171.1:0-4663 GCA_964643705.1 uncultured Arenimonas sp.
CGCTGGCCAAGCTGGCCCGCGGCGAAGTGCCGTTGCTGATGGCCCCGCCGAAGTTCGAGGCCAAGAAGCGTGCCTTCGATCGCGACGTGCAGGACGCCACCGACCGCTACGCCAAGCCGGCCCGCTTCGAGCGCGGTGAACGTCCCGAACGCGGCGACCGCCCCGAGCGCCCGGCGTTCGCGAAGAAGGTGCGGGAACCGCGCACGCCCGACGAAGGCAAGGCCACCTTCCGCATCGAGGTCGGTTACGACCACGGCGTGAAGCCGGGCAACATCGTCGGCGCCGTCGCCAACGAAGCCGGCCTGGACGCCAAGCACATCGGCCGCATCGAGATCTTCGAGGACCACACCCTGCTCGACCTGCCCGACGGCATGCCGGTGGACGTGATGACCCACCTCAAGACGGTCTGGTGCGCCGGCCAGCAGCTGCGCATCACCCGCGACGGCGAACCGCCGGACACCGCCGGCAAGGTGCCGGGCAAGAAGCCCTTCGCCAAGAAGCCGTTCGGCGGCCCGAAGAAGGACTTCGGCGAGCGCAAGCCCTTCGGTCCCAAGAAGTCCTTCGGCCCGAAGAAGCCGCACCGCAAGGGCCCCGGCCAGGAATAAGCCGGCTCAGGGCAAGGCGGGCATCGCGCCCAGCGTCTTCTCCAGCAGGGGAAGGTGCGGGCGCAGCAGCGCGGCGTTGTGCCGCGCCGCGGCCAGCGCCACCTCGTCGTCCGGGTCGGGTCCGGTGAAGGACGGCAAGCCGGGGAAACCAGCCATGCCGGCCACGTCGGCGGCACCGGGCACCGGTACCAGCTCGGACATCGCCGCCAGCGACTGGCGGCGGACCCAGGCATATTCCTTGCGTGACAGTCCCACCTCGTTGACGCCCCTGGCCTGGGCGGCGCGGAGTCGCGCCAGCGTGGTCGAGCCTTCCCCGAACACCGCGCCCAGGTCCTGCAGCGTCACCTCGCGCGAACCGCTGGCGCGCTCGCCGGCCGCGGCCTGGGCATCGCGCGCAAGACGCGCCAGGTCCGGCCCCATTTCCGCCGCCACGCTCTTTTGCACCCTGACGAAGGCTTCGACCTGGGCGGGCGTCATGCGGCCATCGGCAGGCGGCTCGTAAGGCGATTGGTCGGTGATGTCCTCGCCCAGGTCGGCGGCGCTGAGCCAGTCCTTCGCGCCCTCGACGCCGGCATTCCACATCGGCCGCAGCACGAACCACCAGGCCCCCACGGCGCCGACCACGAACAGCAGCAGCACCACCAGGCATCCCACCAGGAACTTCTTCGCCGCCATGTCCGACTCCCCCTTGGCCCGGGCCGAGGATAGTCGCGGACGCACCTCAACGGCTAGAGTCCGCGCCATGGAACACGACGTGGTCATCATTGGCGGCGGCGCCGCCGGCCTGATGTGCGCGCTCACCGCCGGGCAGCGCGGCCGTCGCGTGCGCGTGCTCGAACACGCCAACCGCTGCGGCAAGAAGATCCTGATGTCCGGCGGCGGCCGCTGCAATTTCACCAACACCGGCACCACGCCCGCCAACTTCCTGTCGGCCAACCCGCATTTCTGCAAATCGGCGCTGGCGCGCTACCGGCCCGGGCACTTCATCGCCATGGTGGATGCACATGGCATCGCCTGGCACGAAAAGGAACTGGGGCAGCTGTTCTGCGACGACTCGTCCAAGCAGATCGTCGCCATGCTGCTGGCCGAGTGCGCGGATGCCGGCGTGGTCATCGACACCTCGTGCAGCGTCGAATCCGTTGCCGCCCTGCCCGGCGGCGGCTACAGCCTGCGCTCGTCCAAGGGCGAAATGCGGGCGCCGTCACTGGTGGTCGCCACCGGCGGGCTTTCGATCCCGAAGATGGGCGCCACCGGTTTCGGCTATGAACTTGCGCGCCGGTTCGGCCACGCCGTGCTGCCAACGCGCGCCGGCCTGGTGCCGCTGACGCTCAGCGGCAAGCACCTGGACCACTACGCCGACCTCGCTGGCGTGTCCGTGCATGTTTCCGCGCGCTGCGGCAAGGCGCGTTTCGACAACGCGATGCTGGTCACCCATCGTGGGCTCAGCGGCCCGGCGATCCTGCAGGTGTCCTCGTACTGGGAGCCCGGCAGCGAACTGCTGCTCGACCTGCTGCCCGAACACGACATCGAAGCCTGGCTGCTTGAACGCCAGCGCGAACAGCCTGCCGCCGAGCTGCGCACGGTGCTGGCCGACGTGTTCCCGAAGCGTTTCGCGCAGCGCCTGTGCGAGGCCTGGTTCACCAGCAAGCCGATGCGCCAGTACAGCCACGGCGAATTGCCGGCGATCGCCCGCCAGCTGGCGCACTGGCCGATCGTCGCCAGCGGCACCGAGGGTTATCGCACCGCCGAAGTAACCCTGGGCGGCGTGGATACCGACGGCGTGTCCTCGAGCAGCATGGAATCGAAAACCGTACCCGGCCTGTTCTTCATCGGCGAAGTGCTCGACGTCACCGGCTGGCTGGGCGGCTACAACTTCCAGTGGGCCTGGGCCTCGGGCCATGCGGCGGGCCAGGCGGCCTGAGCGCGGGCGACCCCATTACGGTGCTTCCGCCGTTCACTCGAGACACCTTCAACCGGAGACAGCACACGATGGACAGGACCCAACGCGGTATCGCCGGCCTGCTGGCCCTCGCCCTGACGCCCGCCTTCGCGGCGACCCCGAACGATGGCCAGGTCATGATCGTGCTCGATGGATCCGGTTCGATGTGGGGCCAGATCGACGGCAAGCCCAAGCTGGAGATCGCGCGCGAGACCCTCGCCGCCGTGCTGGCCGACACCCCCGCCGGCACCGAGCTCGGACTGCTTGCCTACGGCCACCGCAGCAAGGGCGACTGCAAGGACATCCAGCTGGTGGTGCCTGCTGGCAAGGGCACCGCGCCCGCGATCGGCGCGGCCGCCGCGAAGATGAAGTTCCTCGGCATGACCCCACTGTCCGATGCCGTGACCCAGGCCGCGCGCGAGCTGCGCCACACCGAGCGGCGCGCCACCGTCGTGCTGATCACCGACGGCCTGGAAACCTGCAAGGCCGATCCCTGCGCGGTCGGCAAGGCGCTGGAGGAATCGGGCGTGGACTTCACCGCGCACGTGGTCGGCTTCGGCCTCAGTGCCGAGGAAGGCAAGCAGGTCGCCTGCCTCGCCGAGAACACCGGCGGCCGCTACTTCGCCGCCGGCGATGCGGCGTCGCTGGCCGCGGCGCTGAGCGAGACCGTGGTCGAAGCCCCGCCGGCGCCGCCGGTTCCCGACGCCACGCTGGAGGCGCCGGATTCGGTGCCGATGTCCTCGCGCGTGCTGGTCACCTGGACCGGCCCCGATGGCAAGCTCGATGACCTGCAGCTGTTCGATCCCGCCGCCCGCAGCGGCGACGGCATGATCGTCGACCGCCAGCGCCTGGGCTCCGACAAGGGCTATCCGCAACAACAGGCCACCGTGATCGCTCCCGCCGTGCCTGGCGACTACCAGCTGCGCTATTACCACGGCGAGCAGCGCAAGATCATCGCCACGCGCGCGCTGAAGGTGACCGAGGCCGAGGTCGGCCTGGAAGCGCCCGAGGAGGTCAGCATCGCCTCGCGCGTCACCGTGCGATGGACGGGCCCGGGCGGCACCCTCGACGACCTGGAGCTGTTCGATCCGCGCGCACGCAACGGCGACGGCCAGATCCTGGACCGCCAGCGGCTGGGCAGCGACAAGGGATTCGACCAGCGCCAGGCCAGCGTGGTCGCGCCCGCGCAGCCGGGCGAGTACGAGCTGCGCTACTGGAACGGCGACAACCGCAAGGTATTGGCCACCCGGGTGCTGCGCGTCGTCGACGCGGAGGTCGCGCTGGAGGCCCCGGCTTCGGTGCCCGCCGCCTCGCGCATCACCGTCGGCTGGACCGGACCGGGCGCGGCCCTGGACGACCTGGAAATGTTCGATCCGCGCGCACGCAATGGCGACGGCATGATCCTGGACCGCCAGCGCCTGCGCAGCGACAAGAGCTTCGAGGACCGCCGGGCCACGGTGGTCGCGCCAGCGAAGCCGGGCGAGTACGAACTGCGCTACTGGAACGGCGACAACCGGCAAGTACTGGCGACGCGCACGGTGCAGGTCACGCCGATCGAGGTGAGCCTGTCCGCCCCCGACCGCGTCGCCGCGGATTCGCCGGTCACGGTGGAATGGGTCGGGCCCGGTGCGAGCCTCGACAACATCGAGATCTACAACCCCGCGGCCCGCAACGGCCAGGGCCAGGTCCTGGTGACCCGCCGCGTCGGTGACGAGGGCAGGACCACCCTGCGTGCGCCGAAGGTCGCCGGAAGCTACGAGCTGCGCTACTGGAATGGGGACAATCGCGTTGTCCTCGCTACCCGACCCCTGATCGTCGAGTAGTTGGAGCCGTACCGGGTTCATTTTCATTCGCCGGCGAGACGCGGTCTCACCGGCGAATGAAAATGAACCCGGTACGCTGTTGTCACATGGCCCGTACGGGCCGGTATGGTAGAGTCCCGGCTCCCTCCCCCGACGACTTCCGACCATGCCCTCTTACACCGCCCCGCTGCGCGACATGCATTTCGTCCTGTTCGACCTGCTCAAGGTCGAGGACGAGCTCAGGTCCCTGCCGCGCTATGCCGAGGTTGATCGGGAAACGATCGAGGCGGTGCTGGAGGAAGGCGCTAAGTTCGCCA
>CAZXTV010000172.1:0-676 GCA_964643705.1 uncultured Arenimonas sp.
TGCGAACGCCCAGCTCGACGTGACCGCCGCGCAGGAAGGCACCTCACTGATCGAGGCGCCGGCGCTGGCCTTCCTGATGCAGGACGCCGCGATTCCCGACCTGCGCGCGTTCAACCGCTACTTCCCGCCGAATACCGTCGCCTTCGACGATGGCAACGCCGCGCTGACGCTCGGCCTGTCGCTGGAGGAAGGCAAACCGCTGGCCCAGGGCCGCGTGCGCCTGACCTCACCGGCCGCGGTGCTGCGGATCGCGGACATGCGCGTGCAGGGCCAGGTGGAGATCCAGTCCACGCTGCGCGACGCCAACCTCGAGACGCGCGAATTGCAGCTGCTCGGAACGCGCGTGGACCTGCACAAGGTGCGCTTCGACGTACCGGGCGGCGAACCGGTCGCGAACTGGACGATGGCGATGGTGGTGGACGAGGCGCAGGGCAGGATCGATGCGCCGATGGCCTTCGACGGCCAGGCCCGGATCGGCATGAGCGACCTGCGCCTGGTGCTGGCGGTGTACGCGCACATGACCGACTACCCGAAGTGGATCCTCGGGCTGATGGACTCCGGCCAGGTCGAGGCGCGCGGCCGCTTCGCCTTCCGCGACGGCGAACTCGCGCTCGACGACGTGGTCGCCGAGAACGACCGCTTCCGGCTGCAGGCGCGCCTGCGCTTCGGCGAAGCC
>CAZXTV010000172.1:686-4656 GCA_964643705.1 uncultured Arenimonas sp.
CTGGCGCAGTGGGGCCTGCTGACGTTGGGCGTGGACCTGCGCGAGGGCGCCTCCGAGATGAAGCTGATCAAGGCCCGGGAGTGGTTCGAGGCGTCCGATCCCTGAACCCGGCGCCCCGGCCGGCGGCCAACTCCCGGCTGAAGCGCGGCCTGGCGCCGGCTTGTGATGCCCGCCCCGCCGCCCCATACTTGCCCCGTCGGTTGTACTTCGTTCCGCCAACGTTTCCGGGGGTGTCCTGGCTTCGACGGGGGTTGCAAAGTCGACTGGCGCATGCCGAGGGGGTAGCTTTCCTCGTTAATCCAGCTGCAAAATTTAGTTGCCAACGACGACAACTACGCTCTCGCCGCTTAAGGCGTAAGCCCCGAACCCACTTGTGCCCGTGCTCGTGGATGTAGGGTCATTATCACGGAACAGCTGCCGGCGGCGACCCGCCAACCGGTAGTGAACTTAGCGGGTGTGGACGACGGTGTGCCTCGCACGTTGTGTTGCCGTCGGACGAGAATCAACAACGAGCTAAGCATGTAGTGCCGGAGATAGAGTGCTCTCGGACGGGGGTTCAACTCCCCCCACCTCCACCAAACACGCCAACGCCGCCCATCCGGGCGGCGTTGTCGTTTGTGGCGCCAGGATCAGCCCGGAAGTTTCTGCAGCGACAGCGCGTTCGTGCAGTAACGCAGACCGGTCGGCGCCGGCCCGTCCGGGAAGACATGGCCCAGGTGTGCATCGCAGGCGTTGCAGGTGATCTCGACCCGCTGCATGCCGTGGCTTTCATCCGCCTTGTAGGCCACGGCCTCGTCGGCCAGCGGCGCGGTGAACGAAGGCCAGCCCGAGCCGGACTCGAATTTGGTGCCGGCATCGAACAGCGGCGAGCCGCAGCAGGCGCAGCCATAGCGGCCCGGTTCGAACAGGCCGCACATTTCAGAACTGTACGGCCGCTCGGTGCCTGCCAGGCGGGTCACCTGGAAAACATCGGGGGCCAGCAGTTCACGCCACTGGGCGGGGGATTTTTCAACGCGCGACGCCGGCGGCGGGTTGCCCCGCGCCGCACGTTCGGTCACCAACCGCCAGTCGTGCACGGTCAGGCGCCCGGCTCGTCGCCCAGGTAACGGGCGACGCTGGCACTGGCGGCGTCCACGGCCGACTTGGCCGCCATCAGGCTGGCCTGGCCATCGTTCATGGCCGCCTCCAGGGCGTCGATTTCACCGCGGGCGCGACGCACGGCCTCGATGGCCCGGTCGGCGGACTGCCGGTCCTGGTCCACCTGGCGCCGCGTGACGCGACCCTTGGCGGCCTGCGACTCCGCGCGGGCCAGCCGGTCCTCGGCCTGGTCGCGGGCGCGTTCGGCCCGTGAAAGGCTTTCGCGAGCAGCCTCGAGCTGGGCCTGGCGGGCCTGCACTTCCTGGCTGGCGGCGTCCACTGCCGCAGCGGCTTTGGCCACTTGGGCCTCGACCGCGCTGCGGTCCCCGCCGTCCTGCGCCCACGACGGCGCGGCCAGGGCGAACGCCACGGCCAGTCCCCAACCCCGTGCGGCATGAAGCCGCGAGTGTTTCGTATCCAAGCGTCACCTCCTGTTATCAGGCAGGCCGCCCCCTTCGGACCACGCCAACGGGCCGAGTCTAGCTTTTTTTGAAGCGCCTGCGACCCCCCGGGCCTCAGGCGACGTAAACGGTCTGGATATTGGTGAACTCGTGCATGCCGTGTTCGGCCAGCTCGCGGCCGAAGCCCGAGGCCTTGGTGCCGCCGAAGGGCAGGCGCACGTCGGACTTGACCAGCGAGTTGACGAAACAGGCGCCCGCGTCGATCTGGCGGGCGACGCGCTCGCCGCGCGTGGCATCCCGGGTCCAGACGCTGGCACCCAGCCCATAGCGGGTGGCATTGGCCACGCGCACCGATTCGGCCTCGTCGGCCACGCGCAGGATCGAGGCCACTGGACCGAATAGTTCTTCGTCCCACGCGGGCATGCCGGGCTTCACCGCGTCCAGGATCGTCGCCGGGTAGTGGGTCTCGCCCTGCCCCGCCTGGCCACCCAGCAGCACGCGCGCGCCCTTGGCGACGCTGTCCTGCACCTGCCGGTGCAGTTCGTCGCGCAGGTCGGCGCGCGCCATCGGCGCCAGGCTGCTGGCGTCGTCATTGGGATCACCCACCACCAGCTTCGAGGCCGCGTCGGCGAAGGCCTGCACGAAGCGGTCGGCGATGCCGGGCGTGACGATGAAACGCTTGGCGGCGATGCAGGTCTGGCCGGCATTGCCGAAACGCGAGGCCACGGCAACTTTCACCGTGGCGTCCAGGTCGGCGTCGTCGAGCACGACGAAGGGGTCGCTGCCGCCGAGCTCCAGCACGCACTTCTTCAGGTGCTGCCCCGCGGTGGACGCCACGGAGCGGCCGGCGCGCTCGCTGCCGGTCAGCGACACCGCTTTCACCCGCGGGTCGGCGATCACTCCCGCGGCGGCTTCATTGTCGATGTGCAGCACGCCGAACACGCCATCGGGAATGCCGGCGGCGGCCAGGACTTCGGCGATCGCATCGGCGCAGCTGGGCACATTGCTGGCGTGCTTGAGCAGGGCCACGTTGCCGGCCATCAGGCACGGCGCCAGGAAGCGGAACACCTGCCACACCGGGAAATTCCACGGCATGATCGCCAGCACGCAGCCAATCGGCGCGTAGCGCACGTAGCTGCGGCTGGCCTCGGTGTCGATGGCCTGGTCGCGCAGGTAGCCGGCGGCGTTGTCGGCATAGTAGTCGCAGGCTGCGGCGGCTTTATCGACCTCGGCCAGGGCTTCGCGGCGCAGCTTGCCCATTTCGGCGGTCATGGTCATGGCCAGGTCCCGGCGCGAGTCGCGCAGGCCCTGGGCCACCCGGTGCAGCAGCACGGCGCGCTCGTTGATTTCGCGCGCCGACCAGGCCGGGAACGCGGCTTCGGCGGCGGCAAGCAGCGCCTCGACCTCGGCGTCGTTCTGGCGCGGAAACGGCCGGACTTCCCCGGTCCAGGGATCTCGATTGGCTTGGCTCATGGTTTCAACCCTTCTGGAGCGCCAGCTGCGCGTCGCGCTGGCGTTTGCGTTCTTCGCGGTGCATGACCCACCAGCCGATGACGGCGGCGACGGACACCGCGGCGATCATCAGCGTGGCGAGGGCGTTGATCTTGGGGCTTACGCCCAGGCGTACGGACGAGAATACCTTCATTGGCAAGGTAGTCGATGACGGCCCGGACACGAAACTGGCGATCACCAGGTCGTCCAGGCTAAGGGTAAACGCCAGCAGCCAGCCGGAAATGAGCGCCGGCGCAATGATCGGCAGGGTGATCACGAAGAACACCTTCAGCCGGTTCGCGCCCAGGTCCATGGCGGCTTCTTCCAGCGACCGGTCCAGCTCGCCCAGGCGCGAGCTGATCACCACCGTGACGAAGGCCATGCAGAAGGTGACGTGGGCGATCCAGATGGTCAGCATGCCGCGCTGGCCACCGATGCCGATGACCGGCCCGATGGACACGAACAGCAGCAGGATCGACAGGCCGGTGATCACCTCGGGCATCACCAGCGGCGCCGTGATCAGGCCACCGAACACGGTCTTTCCGGGGAACTGCCGGAAGCGGGTCATCACCATCGCCGCCATCGTGCCCAGCACCACGGCGGCGCAGGCGGTCCAGAAGGCCAGCCGGATGCTCATCCAGGCCGCGTCCATCATCTGCTGGTCGCGGAAGAGTTCGCCGTACCACTTCACCGAAAATCCCGACCACACCGTCACCAGCCGCGATTCGTTGAACGAATACACCATCAGGCTGAGGATGGGCGCGTAGAGGAATACGAAGCCCAGGACCAGCATGCCCTTGGTGAAGGCGGAATTGCGGCCCGGCTGGCTCATGACAGCCGCGACTCCAGTTCCCTGGACTGGTAGCGGTGGAAGATGGTGATCGGAACGATCAGCAGCACCAGCATCACGATCGCCACCGCCGAGGCCACCGGCCAGTCGC
>CAZXTV010000173.1:0-4651 GCA_964643705.1 uncultured Arenimonas sp.
CTTCAACCGGTTCTCGAAGGGTTCGATGTGGATGTCCGAGGCGCGCAGTTCGACCGCGCGCTGGATCACCAGGTTGACCAGGCGGATCACCGGTGCTTCGGAAGCCAGGTCGCGCAGTTGTTCGACGTCGGCTTCGTCGCCGGCGGCGTCGTCGCCGAGGTTTTCGACGATGGAGCCCATCGCCGACCGGCCGGAGCCGTAATACCGCTCGATCAGGTCGGCGATCTCGGCGCGCAGGCCGACCGAGATCCGGACCTTGCGGCCCGTGGCCAGGGCGACCGCCTGCCCCGCATAGGGGTCCTGGGGTTCGGCGACCAGCAGGTCCACGTGGCTGTCGTCCTCGCCCACCGGGCAGGCGGAAACCTGCTTGAGGAAGCGGGGTGAAAGCTGCACGCCCGGCGGCGGGGATTCGGGGCAGTCCTTGGTGGACAGCAGCGGCAGGCCCATCACCTCGGCCGAGGTTTCGGCCATGTCCCGTTCGGACACCATGCCCAACCGGACCAGCAGGGCGACCAGGGAGCCACCGGCCTCGGCGTGAAGGCGCTGGGCCCGGGCCAGGTCGACGTCCCGCAGCCGGCCGCGCTCGGCCAGCGCGGCGGCGATGGCTGCATCGGTGTCGACGTGGCTTTCTAGCGGCACTTCAATCAAGGGGTTGCCCGGCGGTTGGGGGGTCGCGGGTGGAAACTGTAGCAGCTTCCCCGGGCCCGACGATCCTGTGACGTCTGGCACGTTCCGGTGCATACTTAATTCGGACAATCGTCCGGCAATAACTCATTCCCAAAGGGGGAAATCCATGAAACATTCCAAGCAAGCACTGACTTCCGCGACGGCACTGGCCCTGTGTCTGTCCGCTGGTCTCGCGGCCGCCGCACCGGTGCCGTCGAACCAGAACATCGCGACCGGTTTCGGCTCGACCCAATGGTACGTGGGCGAGCTCGGCTCGACCTCGGGCGGCCCCTTCGGCGGCTCCTGCAATTTCGCCCCGCCGGGCCTGGCGATGAGTGATGCCGACGGCCCGACGGGCGCCGGCGATGCCTATGACATCGCCTGGTCCATCTGGCTCGACGGCGTGATCTACAGCGCCGGCCCCACCGTCGACCTGACCGGCACCACCTACACCGCCCCGGCCTCGGCCATGTCGGGCCTGAACGTTTCGGTGCAGTACCACTTCGTGCCCGGCGACGCCGTCGCCCGCATCCTCGTGACCCTGGAAAACGCCGGCGCCACCACCGTGGATACCGCCCTGCAGGTGAGCAACAACTGGGGTTCGGACGGCGGCACCGTGGTCCGTGCCACGTCGTCGGGCGACGCCATCGTCGGCATCGACGACCGCTGGATCATCACCAGCGACGGCGGCCCGTCGGACCCCGTCAACCTGTCGGTGATGTACGGCGAGGGCGCGGGTGTCACGCCCGCCAGCTACGTCACCACCGTCTTCGGCTGCGCCGGCTCCCAGGGCCTTGGCACCACGTTCGACATGAGCGTTCCCGCCGGCCAGACCCAGCGCCTGATGTTCTTCGCGGGCCTGGGTGGCGTGATGGAGAACAACAACCTCGTCGCTTCGGCCCAGGCCAGCGCCAGCTTCTTCACCGACATGGCCAGCCTGGACCCGACCTGGATCGGCGACCTCAGCCAGGCCGAGCTCGACAGCATCGTGAACTGGGGCCCGGCGGCGCCGGCCTTCAGCACCTGCGCGGGCGAGGGTTACATGGGCGACCAGCTCAAGCTCTGCCAGATCATCTGCAGCTCGTCCCTGACCGGCAAGCCGATCACCCCGCTGATCCGGCTGTGGACCAACACCTACGGCGCAGACCCCCTGTGCCCGTCGGCGACGGCGCCGCTGCTGGTCCAGTAATACCCCGCTGATCCACGCAAGAATCGGGCCAGTCCACGGACTGGCCCGCTTGCATGAACAAAGGCCGGTTTCCGCCCCTATTTCCGTCCACAAACGGTAGGTGCACCCGCCGCGCCTGACGAACCCCCTGGCACCACCTTTTGAATCCCGGAGAAACACAATGAAAAAGAACAATTCGCTGACCCGGACCGTGCTCGCGTTGGCCCTGCTTGCGGCCGGCACGGCCGCGTCCGCAGCCACGGTGGGTCACTACGAGTTCACCAACAGCGGTCCCAACCCCAATTCCGCGCCGGCGATCACTGCCGCCGGCCACACGCCGGTCGGCGTGGAGGTTCCCGATGCGGCTACGCTGGCGGGCCTCGACATGCTTTTCGTCACCAATGGTTATGGCTCGGACGCCGAGTACACCGCCAACCTGGCCGCCATTTCGGCGGCGGTGAATGCCGGCATGACCCTGGTGCTGCATGATCGCCAAGTGTCCGGTGCCGGCGCCTGGCTGCCGGTTCGACAATGACGACCAGATCGACATCCCGGTGGGTTCGCCGGTCCTGAGCGGCCCGGGCGGCACGCTGGACAACAGCTCGCTTGATGGCGGCACTTCCTCCTCGCACGGCTACGTGGACACCACCACGCTGCCGGCCGGCGGCCAGGTCATCACGCATCGTCCCGTCGCCACCCAGGGCGTGACGATCTCCTACCCCTACGGCGCGGGCACGGTGATTTATTCCACCATCCCGCTGGACTATTACCTCGACGGCAGCGGTCCCGCCTTCACCCAGCAGAACATGGTGCAGGTCTATACGCCCAATCTGATCGCTGCCTTCGCCGGTGACACCTTCGCAGGCTGCGCCGGCGAGGGCTTCAAGGGCGACAAGCTCAAGCTGTGCCAGGTGATCTGCGAATCGCCGCTGACCGGCAAGCCGATCACCCCGCTGATCCGCCTGTGGATGAACGTCTACGCGTCGGCGCCGCCCTGCGCCACTGCGACGATGCCGGCGCTGGTTCGCTAAGCCAGCTTCCACGCCGCAAGCGAACGGGCCAGTCCTCGGACTGGCCCGTTTTCATTTCGGCGATGCGCGCGCAGGCGTATCGTGGCCGCTGGCTTGCCAACCACAGGAAGGGAGAAAGCACCATGGGCACGATCCGCGCCTGGGCCGCACCGAAAGCCGGTGCGCCGCTCGAGAGCTTCAGCTACGACCCGGGCCCGCTGGGCGCCGAGGACGTCGAGATCGCCGTCGACCACTGCGGCGTCTGCCATTCGGACCTGTCGATGCTCGACAACGAGTGGGGTTTGAGCGCCTATCCCTTCGTGCCCGGCCACGAAGCCATCGGGCGCGTGGTCGCGATGGGACCGCAGGCCAAGGGCGTGGCCATCGGCCAGCGCGTGGGCCTGGGCTGGAACGCCGGCAGCTGCCTGCACTGCGACCCCTGCCTGGGCGGCCGGCAGCACCTGTGCAAGAGCCTGCAGCCCACCCTCGCCGGCCGCCACGGCGCCTTCGCCGAACGCGTGCGTGCGCACTGGGTCTGGGCCATGCCCCTGCCAGAAGGCCTGGACCCTCGCGAGGCCGGTCCGCTGCTGTGCGGCGGCATCACCGTGTTCGCGCCGCTGCGCGAATTCGACATCCGCCCGACGGCGCGCGTGGCGGTGGTCGGCATCGGCGGCCTGGGCCACATGGCGCTGAAGTTCTGCAAGGCCTGGGGCTGCGAGGTCACCGCCTTCACCACCAGCGCGTCCAAGGCCGAGCAAGCGCGCGCGTTCGGCGCCCACCACGTGGTCCCGACCAACGATGCCGAGGCGCTGGCCGGCCTGGCGGGGCGCTTCGACCTGATCATCGACACGGTCAATGTGTCGCTCGACTGGGACGGCCTGCTGGCGGCGCTGGCGCCGGGCGGCCGGCTGCACGTGGTCGGCGCGGTGCTCGAGCCGATCAAGCTCGGCGCGTTTTCGCTGATCATGGGGCAGAAGTCGGTTTCGGGTTCGCCCACCGGTTCGCGCGGCGCCATCGACGCCATGCTCGGCTTCGCGGCGCGGCACCAGGTGCTGCCAAAGACCGAACACTTCCCGATGTCGAAGGTGAACCAGGCGCTGGACCACCTGCGCGCGGGGAAGGCGCGCTACCGGATCGTGCTGGACGCCGACTTCGGCTGAGGCCGGGCGCCGGGTCGGCTCAGCCGACCCAGGCGCGGGCGTTGCGGAACAAACGCATCCAGGGGGAATCCTCGCCCCAGCCGGCCGGGTGCCAGCTCATCTGCAGGGTCCGGAACACCCGTTCGGGGTGCGGCATCATCAGCGTGGCGCGGCCGTCGCGGCTGGCCAGGCCGGTGATGCCGGCCGGGGAACCATTGGGGTTGGCCGGGTAGGCCTCGGTGACGGCACCGCTGTTGTCGACGAAACGCAGGGCCACCGCCGCCTGGTCCTGGTGCGCGTGCTGGTCGAAGCGGGCCTGGCCTTCGCCGTGGGCCACCACCACCGGGATGCGCGAACCGGCCATGCCGGCCAGCAGGATCGAGGGCGAGTCCAGCACTTCCACCAGCGCCAGGCGGGCTTCGTATTGTTCGCTGCGGTTGCGCAGGAAACGCGGCCAGTGTTCGGCGCCGGGCACCAGGCCCTTGAGCTGGGCCAGCATCTGGCAGCCATTGCACACGCCCAGGCTGAAGCTGTCGCCCCGCTCGAAGAAACGCGCGAACTGCTCGCGCAGCGCCGGCCGTTCGAGGATGGACGTGGCCCAGCCGCGGCCCGCGCCCAGCACGTCGCCGTAGCTGAAGCCGCCGCAGGCCGCCAGGCCCTTGAAATCA
>CAZXTV010000174.1:0-4634 GCA_964643705.1 uncultured Arenimonas sp.
GCGCGCGCCCGGTGATCATGACCACCATCGCCATGACCGCCGGCATGACCCCGATTGCGCTGGGCCTGGGCGCCGACGCCGCCTTCCGCCAGCCAATGGCGATCGCCGTCATCGGCGGCCTGGCGACCTCGACCTTGCTAAGCCTGGTGGTGATCCCGGCGGCGTTCGCGGCGATGGAAACCTTCACCCGGCGGTTCACGCGCAAGGCCCCGGCGACCTGATCACTCCATCCAGGGGTTGCGAAGCGGCGGCAGGGCGTCCGCCGCCACCTCGGGATCCGAAAGTTCGGCAATGCGCGATTCAAGCTGCGCCTTCACCAGCGCCTCCACGGGTGCCTTGTCCTGGAGCAGCGGCATCCGGTAGGCCTCGCGCGCAGCGTCGGCATCCCCCAGGCGCAGCCGGGCGTTGCCCAGCTCGATCGCTGCGCCCACGTGATAGGGCAGTTGCTCCAGGACCTCTTCCAGTCGCCTGGCCACCACGTCGTCGCGGCCACCGCCTTCCTCGTAGAGGTGCTCGAGCACCTTCTGGTTGAGCGCAGCGGCGCGGCTTTTCGGGTCGACCCGGCGTCCCTTGTAGACGAAGACATGGCCGAAGCGCGCGACAGGTTCCAGCCCCCGGAGGGCCACGGCAGGGTCCCAGCCCCAGTCCGGCCAGGGCAGCGTCATATCCGCCGGGTAAAGGAAGTAGCCCTGGTACACGCCCTGGATGTTCCGGTCATCGATGCTGCTGACCTTGCGCCGGTAGTTCACGCCCGCCGCGATCGCCTGCTCTTCCATGAACCAGTAGTCCGAATAGAGCGTGGCTCCCTCCGGAGCGATCACTTCATCGTGGAAGGCCCTGATTTCCGGCCAGCGCTGACCCAGGTCCAGGCCTTCGTTGCCGAACTGGCGATAGGCGCCGTCGCTGCCGCCGGCCAGTTCGTTGTGGTACTCCCACAGGCGTGGCTCGCCGATCGTCATCAGCAGGGCCAGGGCCAGAGGCGCCAGGGCCGCGACCCGGATCGCGGCACGGCGCTGCTGCCAGGCAAGAGCCACCAGCGCGCCCGCCGGCAGCGCCAGCAGCACCAGCAGCGGCAGCGCGTGGCGGACAC
Organism: uncultured Arenimonas sp.; assembly: GCA_964643705.1. GTDB lineage: Bacteria > Pseudomonadota > Gammaproteobacteria > Xanthomonadales > Xanthomonadaceae > Arenimonas. The sequence goes on from CAZXTV010000174.1 coordinate 1,091, forward strand.
CACCATAGGTGCCCTGCCCCGCCATCAGCGCCGCCAGGTGCAGGGCCGCCACGCCCGCGGCCGCCGCAAGCAGCCACGATCCGGATTTGCCCGGCGTGGCCTGCCGCAGCACCAGCAGCCCCACCAGGGCCATCGCCGCCAGAGCCAACGGCAACTTGGCGATCACGATGCTCGGCCAGGTGAACCACGGCGGCGACCCCTTGTGGTTCACGCCCCAGACGAAGTGATCCGACTGGCCGCGTCCCGCGACACCGGCGCGCACGGTATCGGCGAGCCCCCACAGGTAGGCGCGCGGCAACAACCGCGCCTGGTCGGCCATGCCGATGCCCGTACGCCAGCGCGGCAGGTTGAGGTCGGCCACTTTTTCGGCCATGGGCCGGTTGAAGCCGTCGCTGCCGTCGGGGCCGGCATGGAAGTGGAAACCGTACTGGGCCCATAGCACCGCCAGACCCAGCAGCCCCGCCGCCATCACGCGCCCAAGGCGCCGCGCCGCTTCGGGCCAACCCTGCACGCGCCAGCCGGCCAGCACACCCAGGACCAGCACCGCCCCAAGGCCCGCCAGTCCGGCCAGGGCCGAGTGCTTGCTGCCAAGCACCAGGCCCAGCGCGATGCCGGTCGCCACGACCCAGCGCCATTTCCATTCCGCCAGCAACAGGCCGCTCGACGCCACGGCCAGCGCCAGGGTCAGCGCCAGTGGGAGGTCGGTCATCGCCACGGGCAGGTGGGCGGCCACCGTCGGCTCGATGGCCAGGAAGGCCAGCGAACCGGCCGCCCACGCCAGGCCCAGTGCGCGCCAGAGCAGCAGTCCCAGCACCAGCAGCAGGCTGCCCTGGAAGGCCCAGAGCGAAGCTCGCGTCGCCGCCTGGGCCGCGGCCGCGTCATTCTTCAGGAACATCACGTCCTCGACCCATTCGCGTTCCTGCGACTTCTCCACCAGGTCGGCGAACGGGGGCAACACGAAGTCACGCGACTGCGCGGCACCCACCACCAGTTTCACCAGCGGGGGATGCTCGGGATTGAGCCGGTAGTCCCCGGTGCGCAGGTAGGAAACGCCGGCCACTACGTGCCAGGGTTCGTCGACGGTAAAACCGTCCCGCTGTGTACCCAGATGCGAACGAAGGACCGCAAGGGCCACCAGTCCCATAAGCAAGGCCAGGCCCAAGGCGCGGAACCGGTTTTCTTGCTTACCCATCGACGGACTCCCGCAAGGGACTCACCGGATTACCGTAATCCGGCGCCGGGACCGGCCACCTGGGCTCACCCGCCAGGCCAGGCCGGCCTGATCACTCCTGGGGCGCCGGCCCGGACGCGACCTCGCCGCAGCCAGGCACGGGGGGGTCCCGCGGCGCGCTGCACAGCTCGGCGCGCGACTTGGCCACCATTTCGCGCAGGTTCTTCATGTCGGGCGGCAGCGTCGCCACGTCACGTTCCGCGTCCAGCAGCACTTCGCCCGCCTTGACGTAGTGCTCGTTGAAGATCAGCGTGTTTACGTACACCGCGTCAGCGAATATCCCCAGCAGTTCGGGTTCGGAATACAGCACATCGGCGATGCCTGCCGCCTTTTGCCCCAACTCCAGAGCGAACCCGCCGTCGCCGCGCGCCATGGCCTGCATCGCCAGGTCGACCAGCGATGCCACCTGCGTGGGGTGGCCGGTCCTGAACGACCTCATGCTCATTTCCATCGAGCGCTTCTTCAGGGCATAGGCTTCATCGTCCCGGCCCTGCTCCCCGAGCAGCAGGGACAGGTTGCTCAGCACTGCCGCGAGGTCGGGGCTTCCGTCGGGATGGATCGCTTCGAGCTCCTGGATCGATTCGCGGTACAGCGTTTCAGCCCGCGCCACGTCCCCGAGCCCGTGCGCCGCATAGCCCAGGCTGCCCTTGAGCACGGCCGGGTCGGTGGGTGAGCCCACCAGGGGGTCGGGATGCGCCGGCAAGGCCTGGGCGCGCCGGAAGATCTCGTCCGCCGCCGCGTACTCGAGGTTGAAAAGATGGATCTGGCCCAGGCTGATCAGCGCCATGCGGTAGATCGGCGCGCCCTGCAGACCCTGCGACTCCAGCGACGCGATGATTTCGCGCAGGATCGCTTCGGCTTCGCCATTACGTTCCTGCTTGCTGCGCAGCCGCGCGATCGCTTCGCGAATGGCCAGGGTATGCGGATACCCGGCGCCGTAGGCCTGCGTGGCTTCCCGCAGTGCCTGGCCCAGCTCACGCTCGGCAACGTCCAGCTTTCCCCGGCTCATCATGCTGTAGCCCAGGGAGAAGCGGACCTGGGAGGCCAGGTCGGGGCGGTCACCAAAACTTTCCCCCACCTTCGAGGAAGCTTCGTCCACTGCCTGGCTGAGGCTGATTTCGCTGCCCGCAGCGTAGGGATCGGACGACTTGAGCAGCTCGGTCAGGAAGTTGTTCACGCGCACGCTGTCGTCGGCGGCGCGCCGGGCCACGTCGGCCTGCCAGAACGCGAAACCCGTCGCGGTCAGGATGGCCGCCATCGCCAGGCCGGCGGCAAGCACGCCAAGCCGGTGCCGGCGCACGAACTTGCCGACCCGGTAGCCGGTGGAATCCGGGTGCGCCAGGACGGGTTGGCCGTCGAGATAGCGGCGGATGTCGTCGGCCAGCTCCTGCGCCGAGCCGTAGCGGCGCGAGGCTTCCTTGTGCATGGCCTTGGCGACGATGCGTTCGAGGTCGGGCGTGATCTGCGCGCGGCGCGCCTTGCGTTCGGCATCGGTGATCGCGGCCTTTTCGAGCATCTTGCGCATGGGGTCGGGCAGGGTTTCGCAAACCACGTGCTCGGCTTCGGCGGGGCGCAGGCCGCCCAGTTCATAGGGCCGTACGCCCGCCAGCAGCTGGTAGAGCATCACGCCCAGCGAATACACGTCGGAGCTGGTGGTCAGCGTCTGCTGGCGCACCTGCTCGGGGCTGGCGTAGGCCGGCGTCATCGCTGAAAGCGAGGTGTGCCGCTTGCCGTCGGTGGGCAGCGGTTCCTGTTCAAGGATCTTGGCGATGCCGAAATCGAGCAGGCGCGGTTCGCCGTTGTCCCCCACCAGGATGTTGTCGGGTTTGAGGTCGCGGTGCACGATCAGGTGGCGGTGGGCTTCCTGCACGCCGTCGCAGACCTTGCCAAACAGCGCCAGCCGCGCCGGCACGTCCAGCTTGTTGGCCCTGCAGTAGTCCGTGAGCGACACGCCGTCCACGTATTCCATCACCAGGTAGGGAATGCCGGCGCCGGTGCTGCCGCCGTCCAGGATGCGCGCCACGTTCGGGTGGCTCATGCGCGCCAGGATCGAACGTTCGTCCTCGAACCGGCTGATCAGCTGGCGGCGGAACTCCGCTGCCGCCAGCAGGTGCACCGGGCGCACCAGCTTGATCGCCACTTGCTGGTCGTAGACGTCGTCGGCGCGGCGGCATCGGGTGAGGAGGCGCTGACGGTCCTCGCGCACACGTCCGCCGACGTTGTGCTGATGGACCCCGGGATGCCCGGGACGGGGGGACTGGCTGCCACGCGCGCCATCCTTGCCCGCCCCCTGACTGCACAGGGTGGCCTGTG
>CAZXTV010000175.1:0-1332 GCA_964643705.1 uncultured Arenimonas sp.
GTGGGCACGGACGGCGTGAAGCTCTCCGCCAACCCCTTCGACGACATCGCCCTTGAAGAAGCCCTGCGCCTGCGCGACAAGGGCGTGGCCACCGAAGTGGTCGTGGTCACGATCGGCCCCGCCGACTGCCAGGCGCACCTGCGCAATGGCCTGGCCATGGGCGCCAACCGGGCCATCCACGTGGTCACCGACCAGCCGGTGCAGCCGCTTACCGCGGCCCGCGCCCTGCTCAAGCTGGTCGAAAAGGAAGAGCCGCAGATCGTGCTGCTGGGCAAGCAGGCCATCGACGACGACGCCAACCAGACCGGCCAGATGCTGGCCACCCTGTGGGGCCGCCCGCAGGCCACGTTCGCCGGCAAGGTCGATGCCAGCGAAGGCAGCGCCGTGGTGATGCGCGAGGTCGATGCCGGCCTGGAAACCCTGGAAGTGCAGCTGCCGGCGGTGATCACCACCGACCTGCGCCTGAACGAGCCGCGCTTCATCAAACTGCCCGACATCATGAAGGCCAAGTCCAAGCCGATGGAAACCATCAACTTCGCCGACCTCGGCGTCGAGGACGGCAACCACCTCAAGACCACCACCTATGCCCCGCCGGCCAAGCGCAGCAAGGGCGTGATGGTGAAGGACGTCGCCGAGCTGGTCTCGGCCCTCAAGGCCAAGGGCCTGGCCTAAGGAGATCCAGACATGAGCAAGATCCTGATCATTGCCGAACACCTCGACGGCAAGCTCAATGCCTCGACCGCGCGCTGCGTCAGCTGCGCCCAGGCCATCGAAGGCGCTGAAATCCACGTCGCCGTGCTGTCCGACGCGCCCGATGCCGTTGCCGCCGAAGCCGCGAAGATCGACGGCGTCGCCAAGGTGCTGGCCGTGGCCAACGCCGCCAATGCGCACCCGATCGCCCAGGTGCTGGCGCCGCAGGTCGCGAAGCTGGCCGAAGGCTATTCGCACGTGTTCGGCCCCTCCACCACCTTCGGCAAGGACCTGATGCCCTGCGTCGCGGCCCTGCTGGGCGTCGCCCAGGTGTCGGACGTCATGGCGGTGGAGTCCTCGCACGTCTTCAAGCGGCCGATCTATGCCGGCAACGCCATCATCACCGTCGAAGCGCCGTCTTCGATGACCGTGGTGGCCACCGTGCGCACCGCGTCGTGGCCGCAGGCCGGCGAAGGCGGCAGCGCGGCCGTTGAAGCCGCTTCGGTGGACGCCAAGCTGCCCGACCACACCCGCTTCGTCGAACTCAAGCAGGGCAAGTCCGACCGCCCCGACCTGCAGGGTGCCACCAAGGTGGTTTCCGGTGGCCGCGCGATGGGTTCGCCGGACGCGTTCAAGATCATC
>CAZXTV010000175.1:1343-4632 GCA_964643705.1 uncultured Arenimonas sp.
GCCTCGCGCGCCGCGGTGGACGCCGGTTACGTGCCCAACGAGCTGCAGGTCGGCCAGACCGGCAAGATCATCGCGCCGGACCTGTACATCGCCATCGGCATCTCGGGCGCCATCCAGCACCTGACCGGCATCAAGGACGCGGGCACGATCGTTGCCATCAACAAGGATCCGGAAGCGCCGATCTTCGAGATCGCCGACATCGGCCTGGTCGGCGACCTGTTCCAGATCGTGCCGGAGCTCGAAAAGGCGCTGTAACCAGCAGCGGGCTTCCCTGCGACGGGCGGGTCCTTCGGGGCCCGCCCGTTTGCATTGGGCGTCAGTCTTCCTGCGCGGCCGCGCGCGCCGCCTGGATGCGCTCGTCGCTGGGCGGATGGGAATTGAGGTAGCCGACCGGGCCCAGGCCGCGGTCGAGCGCGCCGTCGCCCGTCATGCGCCCCATGATCCGGGCAAAGGCGTCGGGCGAGTGTCCCTGCTGCACCAGCAGCGCGAACGCGAAGCTGTCGGCCTCGCGCTCGTGCCCGCGCGAGAAACCCTGCTCCACCAGCAGCACCGGCAGCGACACCGACAGCGCGCCGGTGCCGGATACGTCGCCGAACAGGAAACCCACGACCACCAGCATCGCCGACTTCTCGAGCGCCCGGCGCAGGCCGTGCCGGTGTTCGTGGTGCCCGGCCTCGTGCGCCAGCACCGCCAGCAGTTCCTCGTCGTCCTGGGCCAGCGTGACCAGCTGGTCGGTCATCACCACCTGGCCGTTGGGCAACACGAAGGCATTGGGACCCAGGCCCGGCGCGTCGCGGAAGTCCAGGCGCAGGCCATCGGCGCGCGGCAGGCCGCGGGTCATTTCGTGGAAACGCTGCTGCAGCGATTCGCGGCGCGAAGCCGGCAGCCGGCTGGGTTCAAGCAGGCGGCCATCAAGCAGGGCCAGGGCCTGCCGGGAAATGGTGCCTTCGATGGCCGGCGGCACCATCGGCGCCACCTCCCGCGCCATCCAGGGCAGGCCCAGCTGGAAAAATGCCCACACGCCCAGCACCAGCCCGACGGTCGCCGCGCCTACCGCGGCGCGGCGGCGTTCAAGCCAGTCGACGCCGGCCTCGATGCGGTTGCGGGCAGGCAGCCACTGCTCGAGCAGCGGCGAATCCTCCACCTCCAGGTGGGCGCCGTCGGCAAAACGAAGCTGCCGGGCCAGGCGTCCCAGCCGGGGGCTGAGACTGGCCGCGCCCGCGTCGCACTCACGCACCATGTCGCCGGCGACCACGCGCAGCCGCCCCGGCGAAGGCGAGTCCAGCCGTGCCGCAAGGCCGCGGCTGCTGCGCCCGTCGTACCAGGTGCCCGGCAGTTCGCTCACAGGCCGATGCCCACGTCCAGGTCCAGCGCGTCCACCAGTTCGGCGCTGGCGGCGCTTTCGGCGCGCTCCGCCTCGGCCACGAACTGATCCAGGTCGCCCAGGGCCAGCAGTTCGAAATGCGCCGCACGGTATTTCGCCAGCCGCACCATCGCCCAGGGCACGGCCAGGCCCAGGCTGCACAGGATGGCCACGCCGTTGCTCAGGTAGATCCAGATGATGTCGCGCGCCCGCAGCGTGCAGGCGAAGCGGTGCGGGCCCAGCCGGCTGTTGCCCCACATCAGGTTGGTGTAACGCGTGCGCAAGAACACCGGCAGCACCAGCAGGGCCAGGTAGACCACCGCCACCGGCAGCAGCACCGCCAGCATGGCGTCACCCCCGAAACCCCGATCGCCGCTGGCATCGAGCAGCAGGGCGCCGGCGAACACCGCCGCCAGCATCACGGCGTAGGCCGCGAAACCCGCACCCACGCAGATCGCGAACGGAATGTAGTACGGCCCCAGTTCGCCCTGGAAAGCGAACCGGAATCCGCCGAAACGATGGCCGGTGACGATGTATTCCTGCTGGTGCTTGCGCACCCAGGGCAGCAGCATGTACATCGTCGGGATCATCAGCAGCGGCCGGAACATGAAGTTCAGGTAGGCCTCGTCGACGCCGTTGACGAAGCGGAAACGCATGCCGCGCCAGGCCGAATACCGCGCCCGGAAACGCAGCGCCCGCTGCAGCAGCCAGGGCAGCAGCCCCAGCACCGCGAACACCAGCGGGAAATAGACCACCAGGAAGCCGAAGTGCGCGCTTATGCCCAGGGCGATCACCACCGCATAGGCGATGAGCCGGCCCTTGAGGATGCGGATGGGCTCGGCCAGGTACTCGAAGGGCGTGCCGTCGATCCGGGTGTTGCCATAGAAATAACGCTCGGTGCGCACCTTGGCCCAGGCCGAATAGACGCCCAGCGTCAGCAGGGTCAGCACCACGTTGACGATCCAGATGCCGAAATATTCCCCGGCCCGGCCGGTGAACTGCACCGGCAGCCGGCGCGGTTCGTGCGGCGGTGGCTGGGCCGGGAGGGCCGGCGGCCGTGCGGGCGGCTCGACGGGCACCGGGTCCACCGGCGCCAGGACATCTTCTGCAGACATGGTTTCCCCGATCGTCCCGGCTCCCCTGCCGGCCACCCCGAATTTACCGGGCTCGTCCGGCCAGCCGGCACAGACGAAGGGTGGAAAAAAAAAACCGGGGTCAGAGTCGAGTTTCCGCAGGGCTAAAACTCGACTCTGACCCCGGTTTTTTTCCACCCGTGCCCTATCGGTAGATCCAGTATTTCGCGGCGAGGAAGCCCAGGCCGGCCAGCGCGGCGTCGACCAGCGGCTTGCCAAGCCACGCGGCATGCAGGCCGTGCATCTTGTCCAGGCCCATCACGGCCAGGGTGCTGATCGCGGTCATGGCCAGCCAGAACAGCACGAACCGCAGCAGGCGCCGGCGGCCCAGGCGCGGCGGTTCGCCGGGCCGCGAGAAGGTGAAGCGGCCATTGGCCCAGAAACCCAGACTGGCCCCGGCGATGCGTCCGGCCAGGTTGGCCGGCGGCACGGCGACGCCGATCGCGGTCAGGGCGACGAAACACGCCCAGTCCAGCAGCAGCTGCAGGCCGCCGACCAGTCCGAAGCCGACGACCTGGCGCAGCATCGCTGGCTCAGGCCGCCGTGCGGAAATCCACGCCGGTCTTGCCGCGCAGCTCGTCCTCGGTAACCCCCGGGGCGGCTTCCACCAGCACCAGCCCATCGGCGGTGACGTCCATCACGGCCAGGTCGGTGATGATGCGGTCGACCACGCCAACGCCGGTCAGCGGCAGGGTGCACTGCGGCAGGATCTTGGGTTCGCCGTTCTTGGTGCAGTGTTCCATCAGCACCACCACGCGCTTGACGCCGGCGACCAGGTCCATCGCGCCGCCCA
>CAZXTV010000176.1:0-4612 GCA_964643705.1 uncultured Arenimonas sp.
CCACCGGGATGCGTTCACCGCGCGCGGCGACCAGCTCGGGGTTGTCGGCGCGGATGGCGCTCGACACCACCACCACGTCGGCGCCGGCGATGTTGCCGGCCGCGTGGCCGCGGAAGACGCTGGCGCCCAGGGTGGTGAGGCGGCGGGTGGCCACCGATTCGTTGGCGTCGGAACCCGAGACCTGGTAACCCAGCGTCACCAGCACCTCGGCGATGCCGGACATGCCGACGCCACCGATGCCGACGAAGTGCACGCGCGGGAAGGCGCGCGCCAGGTCACCGGCTTCCTGGAGGCGTTGGCGGATCATGGGCGGGCCTCCTGGACCACGATGTCGGCGACGCGGCCGGCGGCATCGACGTGGGCGATGCCACGCGCGGCGCTGGCCATGGCCAGGCGCACGCCGGCGGCAGGCAACAGTCGGTTGGTGGCGTCGGCCAGGCGCTCGCGGAAGCCCTCGCCTTCGGGCACCAGCATGGCCGCGCCGGCATCGACCAGGTATTCGGCGTTGCGGGTCTGGTGGTCGTCCACCGCGGCCGGGAACGGCACCAGCACGCTGCCAACGCCGGCGGCGCAGAGTTCGGCCAGGGTCAGCGCGCCGGCACGGCAGACCACCAGGTCGGCCCAGCCGTAGGCTTCGGCCATGTCGGCGATGAAGGATTCGACGGTCGCGGCGACGCCGGCTTGCGCGTAAACCGCACGGGTGGTTTCGGCGTGGCGTTCACCGCACTGGTGGCGCACCTGCGGCCGCTCGCCGGCCGGCAGCTGGGCCAGCACCTGCGGCAGCACCTGGTTGAGGGCGCTGGCACCCTGGCTGCCGCCCAGCACCAGCAGGCGGGTCGGGCCGTGGCGGCCCGCCAGGCGTTCGGCCGGCGTCGGCAATGCCGCGATCGCCGGGCGCACCGGGTTGCCCACGACTTCGGCGCGGCCTTGCGCGAAGCTGCCGGGGAAACCACACAGCACGCGCCGGGCAAGACGCGACAGCACGCGGTTGGTCAGCCCAGGCGCGCGGTTTTGTTCGTGCACCAGCAGCGGGCGGCGCAGCAGCCAGGCGCCCAGGCCACCCGGGCCGGCGGCGTAACCGCCGAAGCTGAGCACGGCGCGCGGACGCAGGCGGCGCAGGATGGAAAGGGCCTGGAACACCGAACGCAGCAGCAGGAACGGGGCCTTGACCAACGCCAGCCCACCCTTGCCGCGCAGGCCTTTGACCGAGATGGTTTCGATGTCGAAACCGGCAGGCGGCACCAGCCGGGTTTCCATGCCACCGGCCGAGCCCAGCCAGACCACGGGCACGGCCCGGTCGCGCAGGGCCTGGGCGACGGCCAGGCCGGGGAAGATATGGCCACCGGTGCCACCGGCGAGGATCAGCACGGGCGCGGTCGCGGCGTTCATGCCACGGCTCCGATCTTGGGTTCGATGCGACCGCGGCCACCGTGCACGCCGGCCGGCGGCGCCACGGCCGCGGGCGACTGCGCGTTGCGGCGGTCTTCCGGCGAAAGCACGTTGTCGTCGGTTGGCAGCGTGGCGCCGCCGCGCAGGCGCGCCACCTGGCGTTCGGCGCGGTCGAGTTCGTAGCTCACGCGCAGCAGCAGGCCGATGGCCACGCAGGTCACCAGCACGCTCGAACCACCCGAGGACACCAGCGGCAGGGTCAGGCCCTTGGTCGGCAGCAGACCCAGGTTCACGCCGATGGACACGAAGGACTGCAGGCTGATCCACAGGCCGACGCCGAAAGCGCAGAAACCGGCGAAATAACGCCGCATCTCGACCGCGCGCAGGCCGATGCTGAAGGTGCGCCAGCTGAACAGCGCGAACACCGCGATGATCGCCACGGAACCCACGAAACCCAGCTCCTCGGCGCTGACCGAGAAGATGAAGTCGGTGTGCGCCTCGGGCAGGTAGTAGAGCTTCTGCACGCTGCCGCCCAGGCCGACGCCGAACCATTCGCCGCGACCGATCGCGATCAGCGCCTGGGTCAGCTGGAAGCCGTCGTTGAACGGGTCCTGCCAGGGATCGAGGAAGGACTTCAGGCGCGCGACGCGGTAGGGCGCCGCCACGGCCACGGCGGCCAGCACGGGCAGCGCCAGGGCGCCGATCGCGGCCAGGTGGGCCATGCGCGCGCCGCCCAGCCAGACCATGCCGCCGGTGATCGCCAGGATCAGCGCCGCCGAACCGAAGTCGGGCTGCAGCAGCAGCAGGGCGACCAGGAACCCGGCCACGCCCAGCGGCTTGAGCAGGGTCGACCACTTTTCGCCGATGTCGTCGCGGTAGCGCACGACGTAGCTGGCCAGCCAGACGATCAGCAGCAGTTTCACCGCCTCGACCGCCTGGAATTTCGACACGCCCAGGTTGATCCAGCGCTGCGCGCCGTTGACCGTGTGGCCGATGCCGGGCATGAACACCAGGCCCAGCAGCACGATGCAGGCGAACAGCAGCAGGTGGTTGTGGCGTTCGATGAGCTTGAGCTCGGTGCGCATCAGCACGTAGGCGAGCACGCCGCCCAGGCCAAGGAACACCACGTGGCGGATCAGGAAATGGAAGGGGCCGACGTCCAGGCCTTCCGCGATCGCGATCGAGCTCGAGCCGACCATCACCACGCCAAAGCCCGCCATCAGCAGCGCCAGGCCCAGCAGCACCGGGTCGTAGCGTCCGCCGATCTGTTCGAGCTTGGTGGCCTGGCCGGCGCGTTCGTCGATGAGGCTCATGTCAGCGCACCTTCAACGTGGCCAGGCCGACCAGCACGAGCATCACCGAGATGATCCAGAAGCGCACGATCACGCGCGGCTCCGGCCAGCCCTTGAGCTCGAAGTGGTGGTGGATGGGGGCCATGCGGAACACCCGCCGCCCGGTCAGCTTGAAGCTGGCGACCTGGATCATCACCGACAGGGTTTCGATGACGAAGATGCCGCCCATCAGCACCAGGATCGCTTCCTGGCGCACGATCACCGCGATCGTTCCCAGCACCGCACCCAGCGCCAGCGCGCCGATGTCGCCCATGAAGACCATGGCCGGATAGGTGTTGAACCACAGGAAGCCCAGCCCGGCGCCGGCGATCGCCGCGCAGAAGATGGTGATTTCGCCCGCGCCCGGGATGGCCGGGATCTGCAGGTAGCTCGAGAACACCGCGTTGCCCGAGGCGTAGGCGAAGATGCCCAGTGCCGCCGCCACCAGCACGGTCGGCATGATCGCCAGGCCGTCGAGGCCGTCGGTCAGGTTCACCGCGTTGGAAAAACCGACGATCCAGAAATAGGCGATCACCACGAACATCCCGCCCAGCGGGATTGCGAAATCCTTGAGCAGCGGCAGGAACAGCGTGGTGTTGCTGGGGTGGTCGGCGGTCCAGAACAGCGCCAGCGCCGCGCCCAGGCCGAACAGCGACTGCAGCGCGTACTTGTGCCGCGACTTCAGGCCGTTCGGGTCGCGCCTGACGATCTTGATCCAGTCGTCCAGCCAGCCAATGGCGCCGAACGCCACCATCACCGCCAGCAGCACCCAGACGTAGCGGTTGCGCAGGTCGGCCCAGAGCAGGGTCGACAGGCCGATGGTGAGCAGGATCAAGGCCCCGCCCATGGTCGGCGTGCCGGCCTTGGAAAAATGCGTCTTCGGGCCGTCGCTGCGGATCGGCTGGCCACCCTTGAGCCGGGCCAGGCGCGCGATCACCGCCGGGCCAAGCCACAGCGACAGCAGCAGCGCGGTCAGCGCGCCCAGGATGGCGCGGAAGGTGATGTAGCCGAACAGCGGCGGCATCCAGCCCATTTCGGTCAGCCAGCGGGCCAGTTCAAGCAGCATGGTCGGTGCCTCCTTGCCGGTCGGCGGCCAGAAGCGCGGCCACCACCTTGTCCATCGCGCTCGAGCGCGAGCCTTTCACCAGGCAGCGCAGCCCCGCGGGGGCCGCGGCGAGCGCCGGGCCCAGGGCCGCCAGCAGGCTGGCCTGGTCAGTGAAGTGGTGGCCGTCGTCGCCGAAGGCGCGGCTGGTGGCGGCACTGAGTTCGCCCACGGTCCACAGGCGCTTGATGCCGGCGCGGCGGGCGCGCTCGCCCACCTCGGCGTGCAGGGCCTCGGCGCCCTCGCCCAGTTCGCCCATGTCGCCCAGCACCAGCCAGGCCTCGGTACCGGTTTCGGCCAGGGCGGCGATGGCCGCGGCCACTGAACCGGGGTTGGCGTTGTAGCTGTCGTCCACCAGCACCGCGCCGCCGCGCAAGGCGTGCGGTACCTGCCGGCCCGGAACCGGCGGCGCCGACTGCAGGCCGGCAACGATGTTTTCGATGCTCGCGCCGGCGGCCAGCGCAAGGGCTGCGGCGGCCAGTGCGTTCATCACGCTGTGGCGGCCGGCCAGCGGCAGCGCGACGTCGGCGTCGCCGCCGGGCGTGTGCAGGCGGAAGTTCGAGGCGTCGGGCCCCAGCTGCAACGCGCTGGCGCGCACGTCGGCGTCGTTTTCCAGGCCAAAGCGCAGGCACCGGCGGCCGCCGATGCGCTGCATGAACCAGGGAGCGAAGGCGTCGTCGGCGTTGACCACCGCCACGCCGTCGTCGGGCAGGGCTTCGTAGATCGCGCCCTTGGTTTCGGCCACGCCAAGCAGGCTGCCCATGCGTTCGAGGTGGGCCGGCATGATGTT
>CAZXTV010000177.1:0-4601 GCA_964643705.1 uncultured Arenimonas sp.
GGTTCCCGGGCAAATCCAGCCGGGCTATTCCATTCTTGTAGGAGCGCCGTCAGGCGCGAAAATTTTGGGTTTTGCGGTGGCGAAGAAGGGGTTAGCGCCAGAAGGCGCTCCGAAAGGGGCAAGGGGGCTATTCGTGCCCCCAGGGCGCCGGGGGCAGCTCGACGGGCTGGCTGAGGTCGAACTCGACCTGGAACAGCCGGCCGCCGGGCCGGGAAAGCTCGTAGAGGAAACGCTCGCCGGGCTCGATTTCCATGGCCCAGGTGTTCTGGATCGAGGCCTTGAGGCCTTCGCGGCCGAACATGGCCACCGACTCGGCGTCCACCGGGAAACTCTGGCGCGCCGCCGTGCCGGAGGCGTCGGTATCGCCACCGTACATGGTGACCGGGTCCGGGCTGCCGTCGGCGTGGCGATGGTCGTGCTTGAGGCGCAGGCCGGCGTCCGTGCGGGTGATGACCCAGGTGCGCGAGTGGTCGTCGCCGACGTGGAAGGGCACCCGCAGCTCGCCGGCCTCGCAGGTACGCACATGCATCACCAGGGCCTTGCCGGCGAAGGGATCATCGCCCTCCGCGGGGGGCTCGTCGGTGAGGATGCGGCCGGCGAAGGCTTCGCCGCAGTGCTGCGCCAGGCGTGCCAGGAAGGCGTCGGCCGGCGCCAGTTCCGTGGCGTCGGCAAGGCTGGCGTCGGCAAGGCTGGCGTCCGCGCTGGCCGGTGTCGCCGGCGCGGCGGGTGCCTGGGGCTCGCCGGCGCAGGCAGCCAGCAGGACGAAAGAACAAAGCAGGAGCGGGGTCTGGGTTTTCATTTGCCGACCCTACCCCGAGGCCCGGAAACCGGGCAAGCGCTCAGGCGGCGGGCTTGGGGTCGGGCTTGGCCGCCGCGGGTTTGGCGTCGGGTTTCGGATCGGCCTTGGCCTCGGGCTTGCTGGCCGGCTTGTCGCCGCCGTCGGCGAGGTTGCGCTTCTTGTCCCCGTCCTTCTTGAAGTCGGTTTCGTACCAGCCGCTGCCGGCCAGGCGGAAGCTGGGCGCGGTGAGCTGGCGGCGCACCTGGGCCTGGCCGCATTCGGGGCAGTCGGTGGGATCGGCGTCGGAAAGCCTCTGCAGCCGGTCGAAGGCGTGGCCGCAGGCGCTGCATTCGAAGGCGTAGATGGGCATGGACAGGTTCCGTGGAAGCACGATGGGGACCGCGCATTAGTGGGGGGAAGCCCGCCGGATTCAAGCCTTTGCCCCGCCCGGTGACCGCAAGCACCTGAATGCCGGCGATTTTTTCCATTCAGATCAATATGTTACAATCTCCCGCTGGTTTCGCTCTGGGAGTACCGATGATCCGCGTTGTCCTGCCGCTGGCCGCCCTGCTGGCGGGCGTGGCCCTGCTGCTTGCCGGCAGCGGCCTGCTGGGCACGCTGCTGGCGGTGCGCGGCGGCATCGAAGGCTTCGACGACCGCACCCTGGGCCTGGTGATGTCGGGCTATTTCGCCGGCTTTTTTGTTGGCACTTTCCTGGCGCCCCCGCTGATCCGCCGGATCGGCCACGTGCGCACTTTCGCGTTTTTCACCGGGCTGGCGGCGATCGCGGTGCTGCTGCACCCGATCTTCGTCAATCCGGTGGCCTGGTTCGGCCTGCGCCTGGCGACCGGCATCGCCCTGGTCGGCCTGTACACGGTGATCGAAAGCTGGCTCAACGCCCAGCCCGACCCGGTCCTGCGCGGTCGCATCTTCACCATTTACATGGCCGTGAACCTGGGCGCGCTGGCCGTGGGCCAGCTGCTGCTGGGATTGGGCGTGGACGGCGGCTTCATGCTCTTCAGCCTGGTTGCGGTGCTGATCTGCGCCTCGGCGCTGCCGGTAACGCTGACCCGGCTCGCCCAGCCCAGCATCCCGCCCAATGCCCGCCTGGGCCTGCGCAAGCTCTATGCCATGGCGCCGGCGGCGACCCTGGCGGCCGGCATCTCGGGGCTGGCCATGGGTGCGTTCTGGGGCCTGGGCCCGGTGTATGCCGGGCAGATTGGCCTGGACCGCGACGGCGTCTCCCACTTCATGGTCGCCACCATCCTGGGCGGCGCCTTGCTGCAGTGGCCGCTGGGTCGGCTGTCGGACCGGGTCGACCGGCGCATCGGCCTGGCCCTGGCCTGCCTGGGCGCCGCGGGCGTGGCCCTGGTGGCCCTGCTGGCGGGCGACTGGGGTCCCTGGCCGGTCTATGCGCTGTTTTTTGCCTTTGGCGGGCTGGCGTTTTCGATTTACCCGATGAGCGTGGCGCACATGCTCGACACGCTGGATCCGCAGGACCTGCTGTCGGGCTGTTCGAGCCTGCTGCTGGTGCACGGCATCGGTGCGGCCCTGGGGCCGGCGATCGCCGGCGAGCTGATGGGCCGGCACGGACCCGGCGCCCTGCCCGCGTATTTCGCGGCGGTGTTGGCGGCGCTGGCGGCGTTCCTGCTGCTGCGCCTGGCCGCGCGCCGCGGCCGGGCGCACCCGACCCCGTTCCACCCGATGCTGCGCACAACCCCGGCGGCGCTCGAGCTGCTGCCTGAAACCCGGACCGAAGCCGACCTGGCTTCGAGCAACAAGGAAACCCATTGAGCAACCAGAAAGGCGAAAACATGCAATCCCCCACTGAAAAACCCGCCCTGGTGCTGGCCACTGACCTGGACGGCACCTTCCTCGCCGGCGAGCCCGGCCATCGCCAGCGGCTCTACCGCCTGGTCGACCAGCATCCCGGCATCCGCCTGGTCTGGGTTACCGGCCGCAGCCTCGAAGCCGTCATCCCCCTGCTTTCCGACCCTTCGCTGCCGCGCCCCGACTACCTGGTCTGCGACGTTGGCGCGACGGTCGCCTGTGGCCGCACGCTGCAGCCGCTGCAGCCGCTGCAATCGGGCATCGACGCGCGCTGGCCCGGCGAACACGTGGTCGCCGGGACGATGCGCCGGTTTCCTGCCCTGCAGCGCCAGGACGTGCCGCAGGAACGCCGCTGTTCCTATTTCTGCGACCCCGACGTGCTGGCGCGCCACCGCGACGACATCGAGGCCGCCGCCGCCGAACTGGGCTGCGACGTGCTCTATTCCGCCGACCGTTACCTCGACATCCTGCCGCCGCGCACCGACAAGGGCCGCACCCTGGTCGCGCTGGCCGAGCAGCTGGACCTGGGGCGCGAACGCATCCTGGTCGCCGGCGACACGCTCAACGACCTGTCGATGTTCGACGCCGGCTTCAAGGGCGTGTGCGTGGGCCGCTCCGAGCCGGCCCTGCTCGACGCCACGCAGCGGCACGAACGCGTGCTGCACGCCGACGACCCCGGCTGCGGCGGCATCCTCGAGGCGATCGAACATTTCGGCTTCCTGCCCGCCGACGACCCGTACATCGACAAGCCCGCCTGCACCGGCCAGGGCAAGTCCGACCTGGTGATGGTCTACCACCGCCTGCCCTTCGACGAATCGGTGGAAGACGGCAAGCGCGTGCAAAAGCGCCACGCCTCGCCCAACGGCATCATCCCGAGCCTGCTGAGCTTCTTCGGCAGCGGGCAGCCCGGTTCCTGGGTGGCCTGGACCCTGGATGACGCCAAACGCCCGGGTTTCCAGGCCCGCAGCCCCGTGGACGCGGACCGCTATCCGAACCTGACGGCCGCGCGCGTGCCGCTGGCCAAGTCGGAGGTGGACGCCTTCTACAAGCGGTTCTCGAAGGAAGCCTTCTGGCCGATGCTGCATACCTTCTGGGAACGCGCGCGATTCCGCGAAGACGACTGGAAGGTGTTCCTGAAGGTGAACCGCAAGTTCGCCGAGGCCGCTGCCGCGGAAGCCGCGCCCGGCGCCACGGTCTGGCTGCACGACTACAACCTGTGGATGGTGCCGGCGCGCCTGCGCGAACTGCGCCCGGACCTGAAGATCGCCTTCTTCCACCACACCTACTTCCCGTCGGCCGACATCTTCAACGTGGTGCCCTGGCGGCGCGAGATCCTGGGCAGCCTGCTCAGCTGCGACTACATCGGCTTCCACATCCCGCGCCAGGTCGAAAACTTCGTCGACGTGGTGCGCGGCGCGATGCCGGTGCAGGTGCTGGAACGCGAAGGCTGCGCGCCGCGCTTCCTCACCTACGGCTGCGCGGTGGGCCTGGAATCGATGGTCACGCGCATGCGCGTGGGCGACCGCGAGGTCGGCCTGGGCGCGCACCCGGTGGGCACCGACCTGGGTCGCATCCGCGACGTGCTCGCGCAGCGCGGCACCCGCGCCACGCTGGAAAAACTGCGACGCGAAATCAGCCCGCGCAAGCTGGTGCTTTCCATCGAACGCCTGGACTACACCAAGGGCATCCTGGAGAAGTTGAACGCCTTCGAACGCCTGCTCGAAGCGCAGCCGCAGCTGGCCGGCAAGGTCACCCTGCTGATGATCTGCGTGCCGGCCGCCAAGGAAATGACCATCTACCAGAAGCTGCAGACCCAGATCGAACAGGCGGTGGGCCGCATCAACGGCAAACATTCGCGCCTGGACTGGACGCCGGTGCGTTTCTTCGCGCGCAGCCTGCCGTTCGAGGACGTGGTGGCGCACTACGCCGCATCGGACGTGATGTGGATCACCCCGCTGCGCGACGGCCTGAACCTGGTGGCCAAGGAGTTCGT
>CAZXTV010000178.1:0-4593 GCA_964643705.1 uncultured Arenimonas sp.
TACATGAAGATGCCGTGGCCACCACGGCCCGGGGCGTAGTAGGAGCCGCCCTTGACCTTGAGCGTGCCGGTGCTGGTCGTGATGCTTGCGGAGACATCCACCGTGGTGCTGCCCGCCCCGGTGTTCACCGGGGTCACGTACCAGCGACCCGGCTGCAGGTTGCCGCCGCTGATGCTGATGGTCTTGTTGCCACCGGCCCCCGTCGAGGAGATCACGCCCGGGGCGCCGCGCGCGGGCGCCGGCGCGATCACCGGGCCGGTCGGGTTGGGCACGTGGGCCGCGTACAGGGACACCGAACCGGTGCCCTGGGTCTGGAACGTCACCGCCGTCGCATTGGCGGGTACGTCGAAGACCAGTCGGTCGTGCGCGACGCCCGGCTCGAGCCAGACCTTGCGGGCCTGGCCCGCCGCCAGCGCAAACGGCGACGGCGCGGAACCGGTGCGCGTCACCCGCACCGGGATATCCACCGCGGTGGCGCCCGGCTGGGGCTGCAGCTTCAGGAAGCCCAGCCGCTCCTGGCCGGGACCCATGGTCGGGTCGTCGTAGCCCAGGCGAACCGAGAAGTCCTGGTTGGTGTCGACGTTGCCGGGACCCGTGGCCACCAGGGTCTGGCCATCCCCGCTGCTCGACGACGCCACGGCACGACTGATGCGTACGTTGGTGCCGGGGCCGGACCAGTTCTGCACCATCATCCAGAACGTCTGGACGCTGCTGCTGCCGGTCACGATGAAGTCGCACAGTTCATCGGAGTCCGGCGAACGCGACTCGCACTTGACCTCGCCCTTGCTGGGCAGGCCGTTGTTGTTCGAATCGCGTCCCACGAACAGGTCGATGTCCGGGCTCGCCGCCTGGGTGCTTATCCGCACCCGGTGGATGGTGCCGACGCCCGCCGGGATTTGGAAGGTTTCGATGTAGTTCTGCTGGACGTCGTCGAAGGCATCGTCGTTGGTCGGGTCGACCGGGATGTTGCGGGTCTGCACCGCCGGCGCGACCAGGTTGCTGGCGACGAAGCGGGCATTGGGCATCGGCACCAGGTCGGAGAAGGCCACGTCCTTGAACCCGCGTTCGTGGGTGGCGTCGATGGTGATCTCGGCCGGCAGCCCGGCCTCGTTCGAGGACGGGGAGAAGTACACGGCCACCGGCAGGCGCAGGTCCGGCCGGCCGTCGCCGCTGGTGTTCACCAGCCGCACCTCGCCGTACACCCAATCACCAATCAGGTTGCTGTCCTGGACGCTGAAGCTGAAGTTCACCGCCGTGCCGGCATTGCTGGCCGAAAAGCTGGTGACGCTGGGCGTGATCGTGGCGCCGGCCGCCAGGCTGGCCTGGACGGTGTAGGTCGTGCCGACCGCGCCGGGCATCGCCCGGAACGTGCGGGCGACGCTGCAGCTGATGAAACAGCCACCGTGGGCCAGCGACGGCAGGTTCAGGTTCTGGGCGCCGCCGGTGAAAACGCTCGGCCGCGCCGCGGCGAAGCTGCCGGGCGCCACCTGCAGGTACAGGCCGGCCTGGGTGGCCTTGGCGACGTCCACCATGCCCGAACCCTGGTCGTGCGGGCTGGCCGGGCCCAGGCCGATCGAGGTGCGGACAGACGGACGGGCGGTCAGCTGGATGGCCGACATCAGCTGGTCGGCACCCAGCGCCGGATTGACGGACTTGAGCAGTGCAACCGCACCGGCGACGTGCGGGGCAGCCATGGACGTGCCGCTCTTGAGCGAGGTCGTCATCGTGCCGGTGTGCGAAGCGGAGACGATCTGCACGCCCGGCGCCGTGAGGTCGGGCTTGAGCACCGAAAAGGGAATCACGCCGCCGCGGCCGCTGAAACCCGCCAGCACGTCGGCGCCGAAGGCGCCGTTGCGGTCGTGGGTGGCGGCCGCGACGCTCAACACCCACGGCGCATTGCTGGGGCTGTTGAGCGTGCCGAAGTCGGGCCCGGCGTTGCCTGCGGCCACCGATGCCACGACGCCGGCGTCGCGCGCACCAAGGAAGGCGTCGGTGTCGGTGAAGGCCCAGGGGTCGCGGTTGGGACCGCCGATGGAATAGTTGATGACGTGCACGCCGTCGGCGACGGCCTGGTCGATCGACCGGACCAGGGCCGAGCCGTCGCAACCATCGTCATCGTCCGGGCAGGCCTTGTAGGAAATGATGTTGGCGCGTGGCGCGACGCCGGACATGCCGGCGAATTCGGCGCCAGCGGCGGTGGCCGCGACGTGCGTACCGTGCCCCTCGGTATCCGCGCCGGGGGCCAGGCCGGTATTGTCGACCGTGAAGTCCCAGAGTCCGATCACCTTGCTGTTGCAGGCGCTGGGCACGTTGACGCAGTAACCGCGGTAGGCCCCGAGCGGATTACTGTGCCCGGTGCCGCTGAAGGCGACGTGGCTGCGGTTGATGCCCGTATCGATCACGCCGACCACGATGCCCTCGCCGCGGCGCGGCGTGCCGGTGGCGCTGCCACTCCAAATGTCGTCGGCATTGATCCAGCCGGGACCGTAGTCGGTCTGGAGCTTGCGCTTGAAATCGGGGCTGACGCTGGCGACGCCCGGCATGCCGCGCAGCTGCGCGGCTTCACCGGCGTCGAGCATCAGCGCCACGCCGTTGGTGGCATGCACGTAGGTGTACGTGGGTTCGAGCACCCGGCCCAGGCGTTGGGAGAAATCCCGCAGGCGCATCTTGCGCAGTTCATCCAGGTAGTCCACGTAGGCACGCGCTTCGGGACTGCGCGAGTCGTACCGGTCGCCGCCGCGGATCGAATGATGGCTGGCGGCGAGCTTGGGGCGAAGGCCGTCACGGTCCCCGAAGCCGCGGAAACTGCCCGCGGGGGCTTCCTCGAAAACAAGGATCCAGCTGCTCAGTTCACCGGCCTTGGCCTGCGGTGTGGGCGCCTGGCGGGCAGTGGCGTCCGTGGACGCCAGCGGAAGACCAATGCCCAGGGCAATGGCGAGCACGAGCGGGGATGCGCGCATGGAAACAGTCCTGCAGTAAGCCGGTCCCCGATTCTCCGGTACACGGGCGTGAATATCAAAACCGCGCCTTGACGCGCATCATGGCGCGGCCCCGGGCGAGCCGGTAGCATTCCGCCCGCGATGACTCCTTCCCCGGCCGCCGACGTCCCGCTGCTGCAAGCCCGCGGGCTGTGTTTCGCGCGCAATGACGAACCCGTGTTCGGTCCGCTCGACTTCATGCTGTCTGCGGGCGAAGCCCTGCTGGTGCTGGGCGGCAACGGCGCCGGCAAGACCACCCTGCTGCGCGTTCTGGCAGGCCTGCTGCCGGCCGACGCCGGCGAAGTGCGCCTGGCCGGCAAGATCGTCGACCGCGACCACCTCGCCCGCGGCAGCGCCTACCTGGGCCACCTGCCCGGCCACAAGGCCGAACTGGCGACGCTGGAAAACCTCGAGTTCGCCCGCGCGCTCGCCGGCGCGCCCGATGACCTGGACCTGGAACAGGCCCTGGCCGACGTTGGCCTGGCCGGTTACGAGGACAGTCCCGCCCGCCGGCTTTCGGCCGGCCAGAACAAACGCCTGGGCCTGGCCCGGCTGCGCCTGCAGTCGGCGCCGCTTTGGCTGCTCGACGAGCCCTACGCCAACCTCGACCTGGAGGGCATCGCGCTGGTGAACCGGCTCATCCAGGCGCACCTGGCCACGGGCGGCGCGGTGCTGCTGACCACCCACGGCGCCTACGCGGCGCCGCCGGTGCCGGTGCGCACGCTTGAACTGGCCCCATCGCGGAGGCCGGCGTGAGTCCCATGCCGTCCCTGCTGGCGGTGGCCCGCGCCCAGGCCCGTCGCGACCTGCGCCTGGTCTGGCGACGGCGCGGCGACGCCGCCCAGCCCATGCTGTTCGCGGTGATGGTGGTGGCGCTGTTCCCACTGGCGCTGGGCGCCGACCCCCAACAGCTGGCGCGCATCGCGCCGGGCGTTGTTTGGGTGGCGGTGCTGCTGGCCGGACTGCTGGCCCTGGATTCGCTGTATCGCGGCGACCTCGAGGACGGCAGCCTCGAACAGATGCTGCTGGCCCCGGCGCCGCTGGCCTGGCTGATCGCCGTGCGCGTGGCAGTGCACTGGGTCACCACCGCCCTGCCCCTGGTGCTGCTGACCCCGGTGCTGGCCGAGCTGCTTTACCTGCCCGGGGAACTCCTGCCGGTGCTGCTGGTCTCGCTGTTGCTGGGCACGCCGCTGCTGAGCCTGCTGGGTGCGGTGGTGGCGGCGTTGACGGTCGGGATAAGGCGCTCTGGTATGCTTCTGGCCCTGCTGGCGCTGCCTCTTTTCCTGCCCGTGCTGGTCTTCGGGGCCGGCAGCGTGATGGCCGCCGCACAGGGTTTGCCCTGGGCCGGGGCCCTGCTGCTGATGGCCGCCGGGCTGGTCCTTGCCGTCGTGCTTGCCCCGCTCGCCGCCGCCGCTGCGATCCGTATCGCCCTGACCTGAATACGCCACCGTGAATCCCGTCCTGCTCTGGTTCCACCAACTCGGTTCGCCCCCGACCTTCGACCGCTTCGCGGCGCGCTGGACGCCCTGGGGATTCGGCCTGGGCCTGGTGGGCATGGCGGTCGGTCTTTACGGTGCCCTGTTCGTGGTGCCGGCCGACTACCAGCAGGGCGACA
>CAZXTV010000179.1:0-4581 GCA_964643705.1 uncultured Arenimonas sp.
CTACCTGCGCGAACTGGCCGCCGCCTTCCACGCCTTCTACAACGCCCAGCCGATCCTGGTGGCCGACGAAGAACTGCGCAACGCCCGCCTGGGCCTGGCCAAGGCCACCCAGCAGGTGCTCGCCAACGGCCTGGCCCTGCTGGGCGTATCTGCCCCGGAGAAGATGTAATGGCGCGTCGATCCAAGAACCAGGCCAAACGCAACGGCGGCCAGGGCACGCCCGGCTGGGTCTGGCTGCTGGGCGGCCTGGTCGGCGGCGCGGTGATCGTGCTGGTGCTGCTGATGCGCAATGGCGGCGACGTCGGCCAGCTGCTGCCCAAGCCCGACCCGGAGGCGCGCGCGCCGGTCGCCAGCGACGAACCCGTGGCCCAGGATGCCCCCGAACCGCGCAAGCCCAAGTACGACTTCTACGACGTGCTGCGCGACAAGGAAGTGGTGATCCCCGACGCCGAACTCGACGCCCAGGCCCGGGCCGAAGCGGCGGCGCCGCCCAGCACCGAAACCCCGCCGGCCAGCGACGGCGTGCGCTACCTCATCCAGGCCGGCGCTTTCCGCTCCTCGTCCGACGCCGAAGCCCTGAAGGCGCGCATCGCCCTGACCGGCGAAGTGGCGCGGGTCGAATCGGCGCAGATCGAGGGCGGCACCATCTACCGCGTGCGCCTGGGCCCCTACCCGAACGCCGCCAGCCTGGCGGCCGCCAAGGGGGCACTGGGCAACCATGGCATCGAGGCCCTGGCGATCAGGGCGGAATAGGGTTCAAACGCGGGGAGTGCTCGCGATGACCTGGCAAGTGAAACACCTGGCGGACGAAGACGTGGTGCAGGTCACCGCGGAAGGCCTGCACGATCGCAACTCGCTGCGTGACCTCACCCGCGACGCCGTGGCGGCGGGCCACCTGCACCACTGCGCACGTTTCCTCATCGACCATCGCGGCACCCGGCTGGCCCTGGGCGCGGCCGAAATCTTCGACATGCCCCAGCGGGACGAGGACGCCGGCTTCGGCGC
Organism: uncultured Arenimonas sp.; assembly: GCA_964643705.1. GTDB lineage: Bacteria > Pseudomonadota > Gammaproteobacteria > Xanthomonadales > Xanthomonadaceae > Arenimonas. Next base: position 1,006 of record CAZXTV010000179.1, read on the forward strand.
CGACCTGCGCATCGCCATCCTTATCGACGCCGATGGCTCCAACCGGTCCGATTTCGAGTTCTACGCCGCGCAGTGCGGCAACCGGGGACTGCACTTCCTGCGGCTGTACTTCGACCGCGCGATGGCCCTGGAATGGCTTACCGCCGACTGGGAACCCTTCGGCCGCGCTTGAGCCCTGTAGGAGCGCCTCCGGGCGCTAATCTTTTCACTTGGCGTTTGGCACGGTAGGGCTTCGCGCCTGAAGGCGCTCCTACAAGGGGTCAGTCGCGCTTGAGGAGGATCAGCGCGGAGGTGTCCGCGTCGCCTTCGCCGCGCTGCACCAGCTCGGCATAGTCGGCCAGGGCCTGGTCGACCACGGGCGTGCGCAGGCCCAGGTCCGACGCCATGCCCCGCACGATGCGCAGGTCCTTGAGCAGGTGGCCGCATTTGAAGCCGGGCACGAACTGGTTGGCCAGCATCGTGGCGCCGCGTTTTTCCAGGAACCAGTTGCCGGCGGCGCCGGCCATCAGCGTCGGCAGCAGCTTTTCGGCGTCCAGGCCCAGTTTCTCGCCCAGGGCCAGGCCTTCGCAGACCGCTTCGTTGATGCCGGCCACCAGCACCTGGTTGACCGCCTTGGTGGCCTGGCCGGCGCCGGTATCGCCCATGTGGGTGATGCGCGCGGCGTAGGCTTCAAGGACCAGCATTGCCTTGGCAAGATCCGCTTCGCTGCCGCCGGCCATGACCGAGAGCTTGCCGTTGCGTGCGCCTTCGACGCCGCCCGACACCGGCGCGTCCACGAAGCCGATGCCACGTGCGGCCAGCAGCGCCTGCGCCTTGCGTGCGGTGTCCACCGACACCGTCGAATGGTCGACCACCACCGCGCCTGCCGGCAGCACGTCAGCCAGGGCCTGCACGTTTTCGATCACGTCGGCATCGAGCGAGACACACAGGGCGACCACGTCGCAGCCGGCTAAGTCGGCGGCCGAGGTCGCTGCGGCGACGCCAAGCTCGGCGGCCAGCGCCTGCGCCTTCGCGGCCGTGCGGTTGCCAACCACGGCCAGCAGGCCGCGCGCGTGCAGGTGCCGCGCCATAGGCGCGCCCATCGCGCCAAGGCCGATGAAACCCGCGCTCACGCCGGACCCCCGCCGGAATGCTCCTCGTGCAGGTAGGTGTAACCGGTAAGGCCGGTTTCCAGGTCCACCAGCAGCTTCGCGGCTTCGGCGGGATCGAGCCCGGCGGCGTCGACCTTGGCCTTGTAGGCGCTGCGCAGTTCCGCCAGGTCGTAACCGACGTAGTCGAGCATGACGTCGGTGGTGTCGCCCTTGCGCTGGCGGGCCACCGCATAACCGCCGCCTTCGCCGAGCGCCACGTTGGCGGTGTCGGTGTCGCCGAACAGGTTGTGGATGTCGCCCAGGGTTTCCTGGTAGGCGCCGACCATGAAGATGCCCAGCCGGTAGCTTTCGCCTTCGCGCGGCGAATGCAGCGCCAGCGAACTGTCGAGCGATTCGGACTCGACGTAGCTGTCGATGCGACCGTCGGAATCGCAGGTGAGGTCGGCGATGACGCCGCGGCGGTCGGGCGCTTCGTCCAGGCGCGCGATCGGCACGATCGGGAACACCTGGTCGATGGCCCAGACGTCGGGGATCGACTCGAACACCGAGAAGTTGACGAAATACTTGTCCACCAGGCGTTCGTTGAGTTCGTCGAGCACGTCGCGGTGGCTGCGCTCCTGCGCGGTAAGGCGTTCGCGCACGGCATGGGCGATGGCGTAGAACAGGTCGTCCAGGCGCGCGCGGTGGCGCAGGGTTATCTGGCCCAGCGCGTACAGGGCCTGGCCCTCGGCAAGGTGGTGCTGGGCTTCGTGGAAGAGCTCCAGCGCCGGGCGCTGGCCGAGGGCCGCGTGGGTTTCACGCAGGTGGCGCACCACCGCGGGTTCGTCGCCGTCCTCGCGCGGCACGGCGCCTTCGGGCGCACGCTCGACTTCCGAAACGTTCACCACCATCACCGCGTGGTGCGCGGTCATCGCGCGGCCCGCTTCGGTGACCATGCGCGGCGGCGTGATGCCTTCTTCGGCGCAGGCTTCGGCCAGCGGCTGCACCAGGGTGTGGGCGTACTGGTCCAGGCCGTAGTTGATCGAACAAAAGCCGCGCGAACGCGTGCCTTCGTAGTCCACGCCCAGGCCGCCGCCGGAGTCCATGAAGCGCACGTTGCAGCCCAGGCGGGTGAGTTCGACGAAATAACGCACCGCTTCGCGCATGCCGTTGGCGATGTCGCGCACGTTGGAAATCTGGCTGCCCATGTGGAAGTGCAGCAGCTGCAGGGTGTCGAGCATGTCGGCGGCCTTGAGGCGCTCGACCAGGTCGAGCACCTGGCGCGGCGAGAGGCCGAACTTGGCCTTGTCGCCGCCGCTGTTCTGCCACTTGCCGGCGCCCAGCGACGCCAGCCGCATGCGCACGCCCAGGCCCGGCTTCACGCCCAGCGCCTTGGCCTCCTCGATAACCATCGCCAGCTCGCTCGGCTTCTCGATGACGATGAAGGTCTCCAGGCCCAGCTTGCGGCCGATCAGGGCCAGGCGGATGAACTCGCGGTCCTTGTAGCCGTTGCAGATCACCAGGCTGCCCGGGCGGGCCAGGCCCAGCACCGCCATCAGCTCGGGCTTGGAGCCGGCTTCCAGGCCAAAGCCTTCACCACCGGCCGCGGCCAGTTCGCCGGCGACGCCGCGGTGCTGGTTCACCTTGATCGGGTACACGGCGGTGTAGCCGCCCTGGTAGTCGAGTTCCGTCATCGCGCGGCCGAAGGCGGCCTGCAGCTTGCCCAGGCGGTCGCCGAGGATGTCGGAGAAACGCAGCAGCAGCGGCAGCTTCAGGCCGGCATCGGTGGCCTTGGCCACGACTTCGGGCAGGGCAAGCTCGGGGCCGCCGGCGCCGCGCGGGCGCACGACCATGCGGCCCTGGGCGTCCACGTCGAAATAGCCCTCGCTCCAGTAGGGAATGGAGTAGGTGTGGCGGGCGCGGTCGAGGGACCAGGCGGGCATGGGCGCGGATTCCGGGAAATGGGAGGCGCGTAGTGTACCCCCCGGCGGTGAGGGGTTCATGCACGGGCGGTACAATGCGCCCCCGACATTCAGCCACCCCGGATACCGCGATGACCACGACTTGGTTACATGAAAACTTCGAGCACACCGGCTCGGCCTTCGGCCTGCGCATGAAGCGCAAGCTCGAAGAAGTGCAGTCGCCGTTCCAGAAGATCGAGATGTACGAGAGCACCGACTGGGGCAACGTCATGCTGATCGACGGCGCGATGATGGTGACCACGCGCGACAATTTCTTCTACCACGAGATGATGGCGCACGCGCCGCTGTTCACCCACGCCGACCCGAAGGACGTGGTGATCATCGGCGGCGGCGACTGCGGCACCCTGCGCGAAGTGCTGCGCCACCCGGGCGTGCGCACGGCGGTGCAGTGCGACATCGACGAGCAGGTGACGCGCATGGCCGAGAAGTATTTCCCGGAGCTTTGCGAATCCAACGGCGACCCGCGCGCGACCGTGATGTTCGACGACGGCATCGCCTACATGAAGAACGCCGCCCCGGAATCG
>CAZXTV010000180.1:0-4569 GCA_964643705.1 uncultured Arenimonas sp.
ATGGAAGAGGCCGGCGAAGGCGCACTGCGCCGGGCCTTCGAGGAACTCAAGACCCGCCTGGCCGCGGAAGGCCTGTTCGACGCCGCCCGCAAGCGCCCGCTGCCGGCCTACCCGCGCCGGCTGGCGGTGATCACGTCGCCGCGCGGCGCCGCGGTGCGCGACGTCCTGAGCGTGCTGGGCCGCCGGTTCCCGCTGCTGGACGTGGACGTGCTGCCGGTGCCCGTGCAGGGCGACGGCGCCGCGGCGCAGATACGGGACATGCTGCGACGGGCCGGAAGCAGCGGCCGTTACGACCTGATCCTGCTCACCCGCGGCGGTGGCTCGCTCGAAGACCTCTGGGCCTTCAACGACGAAGCGCTGGCGCGGGCGATCGCCGCCTCGCCGGTGCCGGTGGTGGCGGCCGTGGGCCACGAAGTGGACGTCAGCCTGGCCGATTTCGCCGCCGACCTGCGCGCACCCACGCCGTCGGCCGCCGCCGAATTGCTGGTGCCCGACCGCGGCGAGCTGATCGATCGCCTGCGCCGCGACAGGCAGCGTTTCGACGCCCTGCTCGCCCGTGGCCTTGGTGCGCTGGCCCAGCGGGTCGACCAGGCCTTCCTGAAACTGCAGGCCCTGCGTCCGCAGCTTCGGCTCGAACGCGGGCGGCACCGGCTGGACGCACTTCGCCACCGGCTCGACCAGGCCTGGCAGGCGCCGCAAAGCCGACGCGCCGAACGCCTCTCGCGCCTGCTGCGGCGCCTGGACCAATCCCATCCACGCCGGCGCCTGGAAGCCCACCGCCACCGCCTGGCCCTGCTGCAGCGCGCCCTGCAGGCCATGCCCGGGCGGCTGGTGGATGCGCGCCGGCTCCAGCTGCGCGGCCTGGCCCGCGCGCTGGAGGGGGTCAGCCCACTGGCGACGCTGGGCCGCGGCTACGCCATCGTCTTCAAGCCCGACGGCCAGGTCCTGCGCCGGGCAGCCGATGCCAGCGCCGGCGACCGGCTGCGGGCACGGCTTGCCGACGGCGAACTGCTCCTGAAAGTGGAGCCGCGGGGCGACTAATCCCCGGTCGGGGACGATTGCCCCAGGGCCAGGGCACCTGCGAACTCCACGCCGGACGCCCGGTCGTTCTTGGCCCGGTACATGGCCTCGTCCGCGCGCCGCAGCAGGATTTCCGAATCGTCGCCGTCTTCGGGGAACCGGGCGATGCCGATGCTGGCACCGACCACTACCCATTGGCCGTCGATGGCAACCGGCCGGCTGATCGACGACTGCAAGCGCGCCGCCACCGAGCGCAGCCAGGCTTCGTCGTCACCCTTGCCGACGGCCACGATCACCAGGAATTCGTCGCCACCCATGCGTGCGACCAGGTCGCCCGGGCGCACCGAGTCGCTGAGCCGGCGGCCGATCTCCGCCAGGAGCAGGTCACCGGCGGCGTGGCCATAGGTGTCGTTGACCGGCTTGAAGCCGTCGAGGTCGAAGCTGAGCAGCGCGAACCGGGCATCGCCGCGGCGACCCCGGGCGATCAGCCGGCCCAGGGCGTGCATGGCCAGGCGACGATTGGGCAGGTTGGTCAGCGCATCGCGTCCGGCCAGGCGGCGGATACGCTGGCGGTCGTGCAGGATGCGGGTGGTCGCCAGCGCCGCCAGCAGGCTTAGTCCCAGGCGGATCGGAAACCCCGGCATCTGCCACCAGGCGCGGGCGTCCCAGCCTTCCAGTGGCACGGCGGAAATCAGCCAGCTGCCGCCGGGCAGGAAGGCCGGCACCCGCACCGCGTTGGCCGATGCCGGTAGCCGTGCACCGCGGATGATGTCGCCGCCCGGGCCGGCGGCATCGCGACCGACGATGCTCAGGCGCAGTTCCTTCTCCAGCGCCAGGATGCCGGCGTCGCGCATCACCTGTTCGTGGTCCAGCACCAGGCTGACGGCACCCCACAGCCGCGGTACGCCCTCGCGTTCGACCCACAGCGGCATGCGGATGGCCAGCGCCCGCCCGCCCTGGCGCAGGTCGAACGGCCCGGCCAGCAGGGGGCCGTCCTCGCGCACGGCACGCAGGGTTGCCTGCTTCTGCACCGGGTCGGCCAGCAGGTCCAGGCCCAGCGCGGCTTCGTTGCCCTGTTCGGGGTACACCGACGAAATGACGAATCCCGGGGCCAGGCTCAGGTTTCGGATCTGTGGCTGGCCGCGCATCAGCTCGGCCGCCGTCGCCTTGAACTCGGCGTCGGAAATGCCCTCCTGTCGCACCACCTGCACCGCCAGGCCCCGCACCAGGCCCACCTGGGCATACACCTGGGTTTCGAGCTGGGCACGGAAGTCGGACAGTTCGCGCTGCACGCGCGACTGACGCTCGCTCAGGTAACGCTCGCGTTCAAGCTGCTCGGTGCTGACGCTGAAGTACATGCCAAGTGCCAGGACCAGCAGGCCGACGAACAGGGGTTTGCCCGGCCGAAGCCAGCCCCCGGCCGCATCGGCGCTGGAGGCAAGGAACTTTTCGGAGTTGGCGTCTTGGCCAGCCATCGCGGCAATGTACAACGCCTGCCGCCGGCCCGTCCGCACGCGCTTCACCCGCCCGGGGAAAGACCGTACCCTCAGGACATGCAGGCCGAGCCGACCGACGAGGAATTGATGCTGGCCTTCGGCGCCGGCGATGCCGGGGCCTTCGAAACCCTGTATTCGCGGCACCGCCTGCGTCTTTTCCGGCACCTGCACCGGCAAGTCCGCGACGCCGGCCTGGCCGAGGAACTATTCCAGGACATCTGGCAGCGGGTCATCGCCGCCCGCGAACGCTACCGGCCCGAAGCGAAGTTCGGCACCTGGCTTCACCAGGTTGCGCGCAACCGCCTGGCCGACCACTGGCGCGCCAAGTCGCACCGGCCGGACGCACCGGAAGACGCCCGGGAACTGGCCGAACGCCTGCCCGACCCGGACACGCCCGAACGCCAGCTCTCCGCCTTCGAGGAACGCCGGCGCCTGCAGCTCGCGCTCGAGGAGCTGCCCCCCGACCAGCGCGAGGTGCTGCTGCTGCGGCTGGAGCAGGAGCTGAGCCTGGACGAGATCGGCGAAATCACCGGCGTCGGCCGGGAAACCGTGAAATCGCGCCTGCGCTACGCCATGGACAAGCTGCGCGCGAGGCTGCGGCCATGAACCATCAACCCCGTTGCGGCCGTTCGCCCGTTGGAAGCCTTGCCCTTCCCAACCGGAGCCATTCCATGCGCCAGATCGCCGTCACCGCCCTTGCCCTCGCCATCGCCGCCGGCTGCGCCCATCGCGCCACCGAAACACCCAAGGCCGAAGCCGAAGCCGAAGCCCGCCAGGCTGCTTCCGCCGACGCCAGCGGACAAAGCCGCGAACAGGACCGCAGCCGCCTGCAGCGCGCTGAACTTGAAGCCGTGGAGGTCACCGGAAGCCGCGTCATGGCTTCACCGGTCGCCTCCCCGCCGGCCCCGCCGCCGGCCGGGTACATGGCCTTGTCGCGACCGCTGGTCGAACAGAACACCGAGAACTACGCCGCCTTCGAGGACAACGGCATCCAGCGCACTGCCGAAGATCCGGTGTCCACGTTTTCCATCGACGTCGACACCGGCAGCTACAGCAACGTACGCCGCATGCTGGCCCAGGGGTCGCTGCCGCCGCGCGACGCGGTGCGTGTCGAGGAAATGCTCAACTACTTCGACTACGGCTACCCGGCGCCCGCGGACCGGCGCCAACCGTTCCGCGTCAGCACCGAACTTGCGCCAGCGCCCTGGGACGACACGCGCGTGCTCATGCAGGTGGGCCTGAAGGGTTACGAGGTGCCGCGTGACCAGATCCCGGCCAGCAACCTGGTGTTCCTGATCGACACCTCGGGTTCGATGAACTCGGCCGACAAGCTGCCGCTGCTCAAGGAAAGCTTCCGGCAGATGGTGCCGCGCCTGCGCGCACAGGACCGGGTCTCGATCGTGGTCTATGCCGGCAGCGCCGGCCTGGTGCTGCCGCCGACGCCGGGCGACCGCCACGGCGAAATCCTGGCCGCCCTCGGCCAGCTCGAAGCCGGCGGTTCGACCAACGGCGGCGAGGGCATCGACCTGGCCTATGCGATGGCCCGGCAGGGTTTCGTCGAAAAGGGCGTGAACCGGGTCATCCTGGCCACGGACGGTGATTTCAACGTCGGCATCTTCGACCCGCGCGCGCTGGAAACCAAGGTCGAGGCAGGCCGCAAGGCCGGCATCGCGCTCACCACGCTGGGTTTTGGCCAGGGCAACTACAACGACGCCCTGGCGGAAAAACTCGCCGACGTCGGCGACGGCAACCACGCCTACATCGACAACCTGATGGAGGGTCGCAAGGTGCTGGTCGAGGAAATGGGCTCGACCCTGCTGACCATCGCCAGCGACGTGAAGATCCAGGTCGAGTTCAACCCGGCCCAGGTCGCCGAATACCGGCTCATTGGCTACGAAAACCGCCAACTGGCGCGCGAGGACTTCAACAACGACCAGGTGGACGCCGGCGAGATCGGCGCCGGCCACGACGTCACCGCCCTGTACGAACTGTGCCTGGCCGGCATGGGCTGCGAGTCCAGCGATGCCCTGCGTTATGCCCCTGCGGCGCGGGC
>CAZXTV010000181.1:0-4566 GCA_964643705.1 uncultured Arenimonas sp.
CATCAGGTCGATGTTCTGCACGTCGCTACGCTGCTGCAGGTGGGCAACCAGCCGGCGGAACGCGGCGGCCTCGAAGTTGGTGGTATCGGACATATCAGTAGCCGGGCAGGGAAGGGTTCGGGGATAATCGCATTTCGCGACCCGGACCCGCCCACGCGGGCCCGACCCCACTGTCCCCGGAGCGTCATGACCGCCCGCATCCTCGACGGCAAGCGCATCGCCGACGCCCTGCTAGACGACCTCGCCCGCCGCGTGCAGGCGCGCACCGCCGCCGGCCAGCCCGCCCCGGGCCTCGCCGTGGTGCTGGTGGGGCAGGACCCGGCCTCGACGGTATACGTGCGCAACAAGCGCCGTGCCGCCAAGAAGGTCGGCATACGCGCGGTCGATTACGACCTGCCCGCCGACACCAGCGACGCCGAGCTGGCCGCGCTGATCGACCGCCTCAACGCCGATCCCGCGATCCACGGCATCCTGGTGCAGCTGCCGCTGCCCGGGAACCGCGACGCCAACTGGCTGATCCACCGCATCGACCCGCGCAAGGACGTGGACGGTTTCCATCCGGAAAACGTCGGCCACCTGGCGCTGCGCCAGTTCGGCCTGCGCCCGTGCACCCCGCGCGGCATCACCACGCTGCTGGCCTACACCGACCAGCCCGTGCGCGGCCGCAGCGCCACCATCGTCGGGGTCAGCAACCACGTTGGCCGGCCGATGGCGCTGGAACTGCTGATCGCCGGCTGCACCACCACCAGCTGCCACAAGTTCACGCCCAAGGACGTGCTGCGCCGCCACGTCGGCGAGGCCGACATCCTGGTCGTGGCGGTGGGCCGGCCGGGCATCGTGCCGGGTGAATGGGTCAAACCCGGCGCCGTGGTCATCGACGTCGGCATCAACCGGCTCGACGACGGCCGCCTGGTCGGCGACGTCGGCTTCGCGGCCGCGGCCGAACGGGCCTCCTGGATCACCCCGGTTCCGGGCGGGGTGGGGCCGATGACGGTGGCGACGCTGATGCAGAACACGCTGGAAGCCGCCGACGCCCTCGACGCCGCGCAAGCGTCACGCTGAGCCGGCACACTGGGGCCATGCCCATGGACACGCGCCCGAATTTCCCCCTCCGAACGCTGCTTGCCGGCCTGCTGCTGGCGCTGCTGGCGGGCTGCACGGCGATCGCCGGCCGCGCCGGCGACCGGTTCGCCGGGCAACTTGGCGATGCGGTTTACAACAGCAACGACCCCGCCACCGTGCGCGACGGGCTGCCGGCCTACCTGCTGCTGGTCGATGCCCTGGTGCAGGGCCAGACCCCCGGCAAGGCCGGCAATGCGCCGCTGCTGTTCGCCGCGGCGGGGCTTAACAGCGCCTACGCCGGCAGCTTCACCGGCGATGACACCGTGCGCGCCCAGCGCCTGTCGGCCAAGGCCCTGGACTACGCACGACGCGGCACCTGCCTGCGCAATGCCCGCCTCTGCGAAGCCATGCCCGGCCCGGTGGACGTTTTCGAGGCCCGGGTCGCCTCGGCGCCCGCCGCTGACATCACGAGCCTCTACGCGCTGGGTGCTGCCTGGGCCGGCTACCTGCAGGCCCATCGCGATGACTGGTCCGCCATCGCCGACCTGCCCAAGGTGCAGGCGCTGCTCGAACGCGTCGCCAGCCTCGACCCCGGCCACGACCGCGGCATGGTCCGGGTCTACCTGGGGGTATTGCACTCGCTGCGGCCCGAATCCGTCGGCGGACGCCCCGAACTGGGGCGCCAGCACTTCGAAGCCGCCATCGCGCAGTCCGGCGACCGCAACCTGTACGCCAAGGTGCTGATGGCCGAGACCTACGCCCGGCTCGTCTACGACCAGCCCCTGCACGACCGCCTGCTGGCCGAAGTACTGGCCGCCGAACCCGCCGAGCCGGGCTTCACCCTCATGAACGTGCTGGCCCAGGAGCGTGCGCACACGCTGGTGGCCAGCGGCCGCGACTTTTTCTGACCGGGGAAACGCCATGTTCCGCCCGCTGCTGATGTGCCTGTTGTTCGCCCTGTCGCTGCCCGCCGGCGCCCAGGCGATAAAGATCGCCACGCTCGCCCCCGAAGGTTCGGCCTGGATGCGCGAACTGCGCACCGCCGCCGACCAGGTGGGGAAGGGCACCGACGGCCGGGTGCAGGTGAAGTTCTATCCGGGCGGGGTGATGGGCAACGACGCGGTGGTCCTGCGAAAGATGCGCCTGGGCCAGCTGCAGGGCGGCGTGCTGACCGCCAGCGAACTGTCCATGGTTTACCCCGACGCGCCGGCCTACAGCCTGCCGTTCCTGTTCGACGACTGGGATGACGTGCAGCGCGTGCGTGCGGCGGTGGACCCGCTGCTGGCCAAGGGCTTCGAAGAACGCGGCCTGCGCATGCTGGGCGTTTCCGGCGTTGGTTTCGCCTACCTGATGAGCGACCGCCCGCTGCGCAGCCGCGCCGACATCGCCGGCATCAAGCTGTGGGTGCCGCAGAATGACGTCATCGCCATCCGCACTTTCGAAGCGGCGGGCATCAGCCCGATTCCGCTGCCGATCGGCGACGTGTTCACCAGCCTGCAGACCGGCATGGTCGATACCGTGGCCAACACGCCCAGCGGTGCCATCGCCCTGCAGTGGCACGGCAAGCTCAGGCACATGGTGGACTTGCCGCTGACTTTCGTCGTCGGTTACCTGGTGCTGGACGACAAGGCCTGGAAGCGGCTTTCGCCGGCCGACCAGCAAGTCTTGGCCAAGGCCTTCGGCGAGGCCGCCGCGCGCATGGACGCCACCGTCCGGCGCGACAACCTGGCGGCGCTCGAAGCGCTGAAGAAACAGGGGCTGGCGGTCAACACCCTGGCCCCCGACGAAGCCTCGCGCTGGCGCGCCGCCGGCAGCCGGGTCATCGCCGACATGGAGGCCAAGGGTGAACTCTCGGCCGGGGTGATGTCGGCCGTTCGCAAGGCGCTGGCCGCGGACGGGACGCCCTGAGGCATGGTCGGCCGCTGGGTCCGGCGCCTGCACCTGGCGGAGGACGTGCTGCTGGCGGCCCTGCTGGCTTCGCTGCTGCTGCTGTCGCTGGCGCAGATCGCCCTGCGCCTTTTCCTTGACACCGGCCTGGCCTGGGCGGAACCGGCCGGGCGCGCCGGCGTGCTCTGGCTGGCCCTGCTGGGCGCACTCGGCGCAACGCGCGGGCATCGCCATATCGCCATCGATGCGCTGCCCAGGATGCTGCCGCCCGCGGCCCGGCGCGTGGCCTGGGCCATCGCGCAGGCGGCCACGGCCGTGCTCTGCGCGGGCATGGCCTGGCTGGGCTGGGGCCTGGTATTGCTTGAGCGCGAAGCACCGCTGCCTTTCATCGCCGGCGTACCCAGCTGGGTGCCGATGCTGGCGCTGCCGGCCGGCTTCGGGCTGATGGCGCTGCGATTCGCGCTGGCCGCGGGCGCCACGCCGCCCGAGCCCAGGGACATGGACCCGTGAGCCTGGGCCTGGGCCTGCTGGTGGTCGCGCTGCTGGCGGCGCTGGGCATGCCGCTGTTCGCGGTGATCCTGGCCGTGGCCCTGCTGGGTTTCCACCTGGCCGGCTACGACCTGATCATCGTGGCCGTCGAGGTTTACCGCCTGGGTGACCTGCCCGGACTGGTGGCGATCCCGCTGTTCACACTGGCCGGCTACCTGCTGGGCGAAAGCGGGGCGCCGCGGCGGCTGGTGCGCCTGTCCAATGCGCTGCTGGGCTGGCTGCCGGGCGGGCTGGCGATCGTCGCCATCGTCGCCTGCGCCATGTTCACCGCCTTCACCGGGGCCTCGGGCGTGACCATCGTGGCCCTGGGCGCGCTGCTTTACCCGGCGCTGCGCGAGGCCGGTTATTCCGAACGCTACAGCCTGGGCCTGGTCACCTCCGCCGGCAGCCTGGGCCTGCTGTTCGCGCCCTCGCTGCCCCTGATCGTCTACGGCTTCGTGGCGGGGCAGGTGGGGGGGGCGACGCCGGTGACCATCCCGGACCTGTTCCTGGCCGGCCTGCTGCCGGGCCTGCTGATGATCGCGATGCTGTCGGTGCACGCCATGTGGGCCGGTCGGGGCATCGAGCGGGCCAGCCGGGGTTTCGACGGCGGCGAACTGCGCGCCGCGCTGAAGGACTGCGCCTGGGAGCTGCCGCTGCCGGCGATCGTGCTGGGCGCCATCTATTCGGGCGCCCTGGCGGCGAGCGAAACCGCAGCTGTCACAGCACTTTATGTGTTCGTCGTAATCGTCTGTATAAAAAGGGAAATAGCCTGGTCCAAGCTACCCGGGGTGATGGCCGAATCCATGCGCCTGGTGGGCGCGATCCTGATGATCCTGGCCGCCGCCCTGGCACTGTCGAACTGGCTGGTGGACCAGCAGGTGCCGACGCGCCTGTTCGACTGGCTCAGCCAGCACGTCGACAGCCCCTGGGTTTTCCTGGGCCTGCTCAACCTGTTCCTGCTGGCCGTGGGCATGCTGCTGGACATCTTTTCGGCAATCGTCATCCTCACGCCCCTGCTGATCCCGGTGGCGGCGGCCTTTGGCATCCACCCGGTGCACCTGGGCATCGTGATGCTGGCCAACCTGC
>CAZXTV010000182.1:0-4519 GCA_964643705.1 uncultured Arenimonas sp.
ACCCTGGGCATCGAAGACTTCGCCGCGCGGCAGTCGCCCGAAGACAAGCTGGCCGCCGTGCACTTGCTGCAGGCGCAGGGCCGGCGCGTCCTGGCCGTGGGCGATGGCATCAACGACGCGCCGGTGCTGGCCGGTGCCGACGTTTCGGTCGCGATGGCGGGCGGCGCGCCGCTTGCCCACCGTTCGGCCGACCTGGTGCTGGCCGGTCAGTCGCTGATGCGCCTGCCGCAGGCCGTGCAACTGGCCCGGCGCACGCGCCGCATCATCAGGCAGAACCTGGGCTGGGCACTGGCCTACAATGTCGTGGCCCTGCCCCTGGCCGCGCTGGGCCTGGTCGGCCCCGGCCTGGCGGCGCTGGGCATGGCCGCCTCGTCGCTGGTCGTCACCGCCAACGCCCTGCGCCTGGGGCGCACGAAGGGAGCACGCGCTTGAACATCCTGCTCGCCCTGATCCCGGTTTCGCTGCTGCTGCTTGGCGCGGCGATCTGGTTTTTCCTCTGGGCGGTCAGGCGCGGCCAGTTTGACGACCTCGACACCCCGGCGCTGGACATGCTGCGCGAAGACGACCGTCCGGCGCCGGACCCCGAAGCGCGCGACCGGCGCGAAATGCGCGACGCCGACTGATGCCGGTCGACCTGCTGGTGCTCGGCGCGGCGCTGTTGACCGGACTGCTCGGCGGCGTGCACTGCATCGCCATGTGCGGGGGCATCGCCACCGGCCTGGCGGCGACCTCGCCAAAACCCGGCCTCGGCACCGCGTTCGCACTCAACGGCGGCCGCGTGCTGGGCTACACGATCGCGGGCGCGCTGGTCGGCGCCTTCGGCGGTGGCCTGCTGCTGCTCGCACGCTCCGAAGCGCTGGCCACCGGCCTGCGCATGGCCATGGGCGCGGTGCTGATCCTTGTCGCGGTGCGCCTGCTGTGGCCGCGCAAGCTGGGCTTCCTCTCGCGCGGAGGTGCCTGGTTCTGGAAGATGCTGCGTCCGCTGCAGTCGAGGCTGCCGGCGAACGGACCCTGGCGACCCTGGGCCCAGGGCCTGCTCTGGGGCTGGCTGCCCTGCGGACTTTCAAGCACGGTGCTGGTCGCGGCCTGGCTCGAGGCCAGCGCCCTGCACGGCGCCCTGGTGATGGCCAGTTTCGGCATCGGCACGATGGCGACCATGGTGCCCGTCACCTGGAGCGGCGCACGCCTCGGGCAACTGCTGGCCAACCGCGCCTGGCGTTACGGCGCCGCTGGCCTGATCGCGCTGGTGGGCCTGGTCACTCTTGCCGGCCCCTGGCTGGCCGGCCAGCCGGCGATCCATTCGGTGCTCGAAGCCCTGGGCTGCCGCTCGATCTGAACGCAGGTCACAGTCCGGTCCACGGCAAGGTGAAACGCGTCCGGAAAACTGCGAACCTGCCCCTGCAGCCTGCCCTGCGCCGAAGGGCCGACGCGTCCCATCCGCTTTCCCGAGGAGACCGGTGAAGCTGCCAGCGCCCCACGTGCTCGCACGGATACATTACGTCCCGCGCCTGCTCAGCTTTGCCCTGACGTTCTTCGCGGGCCTCGTTCTGTTCGGGGAAGGCGCGGTCTCCGGCGCACAGCTGGCCTATGCCGCCGGGGTGTTCCTGGTCTACCCGCAGCTGGTCTACGTGTGGTCCTGCCTGGCCGCCGACAAGAAGGCCGCGGCGCTGCGCGGCCTTCTGATCGACGCATTCCTGCTCGGAAGCTGGGTGGCGGCGATCGGCTTCAACCTGGGCATCGGTTTCTGCCTGCTGACGTCGGTCTGCATGAACAACACGATCTACCGCGGCCTCCGGGGACTGGTCCTGGGTGCCTCCCTGTTTGCAGCCGGCTGCGGGCTGGTCATCGTCCTGTTCGGCCTGAACTTCAATCCCGCGAGCAGCCCGGGCGCCACCTACGTCGGGCTGCTCGTGCTTTTTGTCTACGTGGTGATGGTGGCCTCGGTCTTCAATTCGCAGAACCAGCTGCTGGTTCGCGCCAAGCGCGAAGTCGACCGCAAGCGCCTGCTGTTCCAGGGCCTGGCGGAAGCGGGGCTGACGATGTCCAACGCCGGCGGACTGAACGACCTGGTCAGCGGCTGGATGCAGCACCTGCAGCCGCTGCTGCCGGCGGGGTCGGGGCTGGGGGTCATCGTACGGGCACCGAAGCGGCCCGGGCTTACCTACCACGCAAGCTTCCACGGCCTGGACGCGGCGGAGCAGGCACGCGTGCTGGCCGGGGGCGGACCCGGCAGCCTGGCGCCGGACTACGAGGTCATTCCGATCCGGGTGGAGGCCGGGCTGCTGGACGCGGCCTTCATCCTGCGGCGCGACCATCGCATCACGGAAATCGAACGCGGCGTGGTGTCCCTGTTCGTGCAGCAGCTCGGCGCGGCCCTGTCGAACCTGGGGCTGACGCAAAAGCTGACCGAACTTGCCAATACCGACGGCCTGACCGGGCTGGCCAACCGCAGCCGGCTGGATGAACGCATCACCCAGGTCATCGAGCAAAAGCGTCGCCATCCCAGCGTCGACTTTTCCGTCGTCGTGGTCGACATCAACGGACTCAAGAACGCCAACGACGTCCATGGGCACGAGGCGGGCGACCGCATGATCCGGGCAGCGGCCGACGCGCTGCGACGCACCTGCCGCGACACCGACCTGGCCGCGCGCATGGGCGGCGACGAATTCATCGTTGTCTGCCCCGCGACGACCACCGATGAAGCCGCGAACTTCCGCGAGCGGCTGATCCGTGCCGTGAGCGACACCCGCGTGCACTGCCAGTCCAGCAGTGGCACGTCGGTGCAATTGCCCCTGCACCTGAGCATCGGCATGGCCGACTCGCGCGAAACCGGACCCGACGACGTGGTCAAACTTGCCGACCAGCGCATGTACGCGGACAAGGACGCGTATTACCAGCTGCACCCGCGCCGCTGACCCGGACCAACTCTGGCAAACTGCCGGCGTGAAAACGCGCCCGCCCAGCATCGACGGACTCGCTGCCAGCAAGGTGCAACTGCCGCCCGGCCCCTGGCCGACCATCCTGTCTTGCCTCTGCGAACTGTTCCCGGCGGTGCCCGAGGCCGCCTGGGTGCAGCGAATGAACAGGGGCCGCGTCCTCGACGACGCGGGACGATCGATTGCTCCGGAAACAGCGTTCCGGGTCGGGCTGGACGTGCACTATTACCGTGAGGTTGCCGACGAAGCGCGGATTCCGTTCGAGGAAGTCGTGCTGCATGCCGACGAGCACCTGCTGGTGGCGGACAAGCCGCACTTCCTGCCGGTGACGCCGACCGGGGCCTACGTGCATGAAACGCTGCTGGGCCGGTTGATCCGCCGCACCGGCAATCCCGACCTGGCGCCCTTGCATCGCATCGACCGCGAAACCGCCGGGCTGGTCCTGTTTTCGACCCATCCGGAAAGCCGCGCGCGATACCAGGCGCTGTTCCGCGAGCGACGCATTCAAAAAGGTTACGAGGCCATCGCGCCGGCGCTAGCGGGCATCACGTTCCCGTGCGTGCGCACAAGCCGTATCGTCGCCGGCGAGCCCTTCTTCCGGATGCAGGAAGTCGAAGGCCCGGCCAACAGCGAAACCCGGATCGACGTCATCGAGCGCAGTGATGCCGGCTGGCGATACGCCCTGGCGCCAGTCACCGGCCGCAAGCACCAGCTTCGCGTGCACCTGGCGGCACTGGGAGCGCCGATCGCCAATGACAGGCTGTATCCCTCGCTGATGCCACGCCCGCCGGGCGATTATTCGGCGCCGCTTCAGCTGTTGGCAAAGCGGCTTTCGTTCATCGATCCGGTCGATGGCGCCGAACGCAGGTACTGCAGCCGCCTGGCGCTTGGCTCCTGATCAGCGCTGTTCGCGCGTCTTGCCGACGCCAGGCATGGGTGCATGCACCAGCGCGTCCAGCCGTGCCCGGTCGAGGATCTTCAGCTGCCTTCCGCGCACGGCGATGACGCCTTCGTCCTGCAGCTTGGTCAGGGTGCGGCTGACCGTTTCGATCACGAGGCCCAGGTAACTGGCGATGTCCTCGCGGCTCATCGGCAGGGTGAAGACCTCGTGGGATTTGCCGAGCAGCTTGTAGCGTTCGGACAGTCCGTGCAGGAACAGCGCCACGCGCTCGTGCGCCTGGCGCCGGCCCAACATTTCCAGGTGTGACTGGTCGCGGTTGATGCCCTGGCCGATGATGCGCAGCAGCTGGTGTTGCAGGCCCGGCACCTCCCGGCAGACGGACTCGAGCTGGCCCATCGGGATTTCGCAGACGCTGGCCGGGGACAGGGCCTCGGCCTCGCAGGCGTGCCTGCCGGTGCCCATGGCGTCCAGGCCCATCAGCTCGCCGGGCAGGTGGAAACCCACCACCTGCTGCTCGCCCTCGGCATCGATGGCCACCGTCTTGAAGGCGCCCTCGCGTGCGACGTACAGCGAGCCCAGCGCCTGGCCGGACCGGAACAGGGTGTCGCCCTTGGCCAGGGGCCGGCGCGTGCGCACGATTTCGTCGAGCTGTTCGAGGTCGCGGCCACCGATGCCGGCCGGC
>CAZXTV010000183.1:0-3609 GCA_964643705.1 uncultured Arenimonas sp.
AGACGTCGGGCAGGAAGTGCATCTCGACCTTGATCAGGCCGTCGCCCTGGCAGGCTTCGCAGCGGCCGCCGCGCACGTTGAAGCTGAAGCGCCCCGGCGCGTAACCACGGGCGCGCGCTTCGGGCACCTGGGCGAACAGTTCGCGCAGGGGCGTGAACAGGCCGGTGTAAGTCGCCGGGTTGGAACGCGGCGTGCGGCCGATCGGGCTCTGGTCGATGTCCACGACCTTGTCGAACAGGTCCATGCCGACCACTTCGCGATGCGGCGCGGCCGTGTGCGAGGCGCCGTTGAGTTCGTTCGCGGCCAGGTGGTACAGGGTGTCGTTGACCAGGGTGGACTTGCCCGAGCCCGACACGCCGGTGATGCAGGTGAATAGCCCCGCCGGGATCGACAGGTCGACGTCCTTGAGGTTGTTGCCGCTGGCCCCCTTGAGCTGCAGGATCATCTTCGGGTTGGGCTTGTGCCGCTGCTTCGGGATTTCGATGCGGCGGCGTCCCGACAGGTAGTCGCCGGTGATCGAACGCGGCGCCTTCAGCACGTCGGCGTAGCTGCCCTGGGCGACGACTTCGCCGCCGTGCACGCCGGCGCCGGGGCCGATGTCGACGATGTGGTCGGCCAGGCGGATCGCGTCCTCGTCGTGTTCGACCACGATGACGGTATTGCCCAGGTCACGCAGGCGGGTAAGCGTGCCCAGCAGGCGTTCGTTGTCGCGCTGGTGCAGGCCGATCGAGGGTTCGTCGAGCACGTACATCACGCCCACCAGGCCGGCGCCGATCTGGCTGGCCAGGCGGATGCGCTGGGCCTCGCCGCCGGACAGGCTGTCGGCCTTGCGCTCGAGCGTGAGGTAATCCAGGCCCACGTCCACCAGGAAACGCAGGCGGTCGTGGATTTCCTTGACGATCTTGACCGCGATCTCGCCGCGCCAGCCCGACAGCGACAGGTGCGAGAAGAACTCCAGCGACTCGTCCACCGGCAGCTTGGTGATCTGAGGCAGGTTACGTTCGGCGACGAAAACATTTCGCGAGGCGCGGTTGAGCCGGGCGCCGCCGCAGTCGGGGCAGGGGCGGTCGGAAATGAACTTGGCCAGTTCCTCCTTGACCACCTGCGATTCGGTTTCGCGGTAGCGGCGCTCGAGATTGGGCACGATGCCCTCGAACTTGTGCTTGCGCTGGGTGCGGCCGCCGGATTCGGTGAGGTAGGTGAAGGTGATGATCTCGCTGCCGCTGCCGTAAAGCACCGCCTGGCGCACCGGTTCGGACAGGTCCTGCCAGGCCGCGTCGGGGTCGAAGCCGTAGTGTTTGGCCAGCGAGGCGATCAGCTGGAAATAATAGGCATTGCGGCGGTCCCAGCCGCGCACGGCGCCGGCGGCGAGGCTCAGCTCGGGGTGCACGACCACGCGCGAGGGGTCGAAGAACTGGGTGATGCCCAGGCCATCGCAGCCCGGGCAGGCGCCCACCGGCGAGTTGAACGAAAACAGCCGCGGCTCGAGTTCGGGCAGGGCGTAATCGCAGGCCGGGCAGCTGAACTTGGATGAAAACAGCAGCGGTGCCTGGGAGGCGTCGTCCAGGTCCTGGACCTGGGCCAGGCCATCACCCAGCTTCAGCGCGGTCTCGAAGCTCTCGGCCAGGCGCTGCTTGAGGTCTTCGCGGGGCTTGAAGCGGTCCACGACCACTTCGATGGTGTGCTTCTGGCGCAGGGCCAGGGTGGGCACGTCGTCGAGTTCGTAGAGTTCGCCATTGACCCGCACGCGCACGAAACCCTGCGCCCGCAGCTGGTCGAAGACCTGGGCGTGTTCGCCCTTGCGCTCGCGCACCGCCGGGGCCAGCAGCATGTAGCGCCGGTCGGCGGGCAGGGCCAGCACCTGGTCGACCATCTGGCCGACGGTCTGGGCCTCGAGCGGGTAGTGGTGGTCCGGGCAGCGCGGCGTGCCCACCCGCGCGAACAGCAGGCGCAGGTAGTCGTAGATTTCGGTGATGGTGCCCACGGTCGAACGCGGGTTGTGCGAGGTGGACTTCTGCTCGATCGAGATGGCCGGGGACAGGCCCTCGATATGGTCCACGTCCGGCTTTTCCATCACGCTCAGGAACTGGCGCGCGTAGGCCGACAGGGACTCGACGTAGCGGCGCTGGCCTTCGGCATAGATGGTGTCGAAGGCCAGGGACGACTTGCCCGAGCCGGACAGGCCCGTGATGACGATCAGCCGGTTCCGGGGCAGGTCAAGGTCGATGTTCTTGAGATTGTGGGTGCGTGCACCGCGGATGCGGATCGTATCCATGCGCCGGGGAGGACTCCTTGACGGACTGGCGGGAACGGGAACCCGGCAGTCTAGCAGTCCGGCCCGCCCCGACTGCCTACGCGGGGTGAATTGCCTTGTGGGACAGGGGCTTGCGCCGAGCTGAGGAAGCCGCTTATAATTCCGCTTCTGTCCCGTGACCGCGGGCAGGTGTGTCCAAAATAACTACTAGAGGAATCCCGGTCATGTACGCAATCATCGTTACCGGCGGCAAGCAGTACCGCGTTATGCAGGGCGAGACCCTGAAGGTCGAGAAGATCGACCTCGAGGAAGGCAAGAGCTTCGACATCGAAAAGGTGCTGATGCTCGGCAACGGCGACAACATCACCGTCGGCGCGCCCCTCGTTGATGGTGCCAAGGTCACCGCGACCGTCAAGTCGCATGGTCGCCTGGACAAGGTCCGCATCGTCAAGTTCCGTCGCCGCAAGCACCATCGCAAGCAGATGGGCCACCGGCAGTACTACACCGAAATCGAAATCACCGGCATCGCCGGCTAAGCAGAGGAGACAGCGTCATGGCACAGAAAAAAGGCGTAGGCTCGTCCCGCAACGGCCGCGATTCCAACCCGAAATACCTGGGCGTCAAGATGTACGGTGGCCAGGCCATCGACGCCGGCAACATCATCGTGCGCCAGCGCGGCACCGAGTTCCATCCGGGTCCGGGCGTCGGCCTCGGCCGCGACCACACCCTGTTCGCCCTGGTGAACGGCGTGGTCGATTTTTCGGTCAAGGGCCCCAAGAAGCGCCGCACCGTGAGCGTGGTCCCGGCGGCCTGAAACCCGCCCGGTTCCGCCTGAAGGGCCCCGCTTCGGCGGGGCTTTTCGTTTCCAAGACGGCAAATCACCGGCCAATCCGGCCCGCGCCCTTCACGGCGCGGCGCGGACGGCCCACAATCAGCGCGGACGGCCCCGGGCCCCGCCAGGGAAACACCTCGTGAAATTCGTGGATGAAGCCACCATCACCGTGACTGCCGGCAACGGCGGCAACGGTTGCATCAGCTTCCGGCGGGAGAAGTTCATCCCGCTGGGCGGCCCCGACGGCGGCGATGGCGGCAACGGCGGCAGCGTCTGGCTGGAAGCCGACGAGAACCTCAACACCCTGATCGACTTCCGCCACCAGCGCCAGCACCGCGCCCAGCGCGGCGAAAACGGCATGGGCCGGCAGATGTTCGGCAAGGCCGGCGAAGACGTGGTGATCCGGGTGCCGGTGGGCACCGAAGTCATCAATGTCGGCACCGACGAGATCATCGGCGACCTCACCGACCACGGCGACCGCCTGCTGGTGGCCCAGGGCGGCCTGGGCGGCAAGGGCAACGTG
>CAZXTV010000183.1:3619-4517 GCA_964643705.1 uncultured Arenimonas sp.
AAGGCCGGCACCGGCACCCCGGGCGAGGAGCGCGAGATCCGGCTCGAGCTCAAGCTGCTGGCCGACGTCGGCCTGCTGGGCTTCCCCAATGCCGGCAAGTCCACCTTCATCCGCGCCGTGTCCGCGGCCACGCCAAAGGTCGCCGATTACCCGTTCACCACCCTGTACCCGAACCTGGGCGTGGTCAGCGTCGAGGCCGACCGCAGCTTCGTGATCGCCGACATCCCCGGTCTGATCGAAGGCGACGCCGACGGCGCCGGCCTGGGCGCGCAGTTCCTGCGACACGTGCAGCGCACCCGCCTGCTGCTGCACCTGGTGGACATGGCGCCCTTCGACGAAGGCACCGACCCCGTTTACCAGGTGCGCGCGATCGAGGCCGAACTGCGCAAGCACGACCCGGCGATGCTGGAAAAGCCCCGCTGGCTGGTGATGAACAAGGCCGACCTGCTGCCCGAGGACGAGCGCCAGGCACGCGCCGAAGCGCTGGTGAAGGCGCTGGACTGGAAGGAACCGTGGTTCATTTCCTCGGCGATCGGCCGCGAGGGCACCTGGCCGGTGGTGCTGAAGGTGCAGCAGTTCTTCGACGACCAGAAGGCCGCGGCCCTGGAAGCGGCGCAGGACGTGGCCGCCCGGGCGGAGATGGCGCGCAATGGCTGAGGCGGCGGCCGCTGGCCGCTGCAGCCGTCGCTGCAGTCCCGGGGCCGGCAAATCGCAGGCAGCAAAAAGGCCGGCTTTCGCCGGCCTTCGTGCGCTGGCCGGGGCGCCTGCCTGGGTGACCAGGGGCGCCGCGGGATCAGGCGGCCTGCTTGAGCGCCTTGATGTGGGCGCTGATGCGGCTCTTGTGGCGGGCGGCCTTGTTCTTGTGGATCAGGCCACGGGCCGAGTAGCGATCGAGGAT
>CAZXTV010000184.1:0-4502 GCA_964643705.1 uncultured Arenimonas sp.
GGGCGCGATCAACAGCCAGGCGAGCAGACGAATGGACATGGCCAGCGGTTCCAGATGAATGTGAAGAAACCTTACATCAACCCGGCGCAATGGCCTTCGCGCCGCATGACGCATCCCGGACGCATTCCCGTCACGCGCAGCCGCTACGCTCCCGGACCTTCTCATGGGGGATAGGGCATGCGTAGCCTTGGTTTGGGGATTTCGATCGGCCTGGTCCTGCTGGTGTCCGGCTGCGGCACGGAACCGGCCGCGCCCGACGTGGCCGCCACGCGCGCGGACCCGTCGCCATCGGCGCCGGCCCTGCCGGCAGCCAACGACGAAGCCGGCCTGCGCGCCGCCGCGTCGCGGGCGCTGGCGGACCAGCGCCTTTACGCGCCGGCCGGCGACAACGCCATCGAACACTACCTGGCGCTGCGGGCCATCACCTCGCGCGACGCCGGGGTTGAAACCGCGCTGCTGGAACTCCTGCCTTATGCCCAGATCGCCATCGAACAGGCGACCGCGCGCGGCGAATGGGATGAAGCACGCCGCCTGCTCGGACTGGTCGAACTCACCGACTCCGGGTTTCCTGCGCTGGGCAGGCTGCGCGATCGCCTGGTGGTGGCCGAGACGGACGCCGCGCGCGCGGCCGCCGCACTGGCCGTTGCCGAGGCCGAAGCCCTGAAGGCGGAACAAATGCGTTTGGCCGCCGCGGAGCGCGAACGCAGTGCCGCGGCAGAGGCGCTGGCCGCGGCGCCGGCTCCGGCGGCTCCGGCCGCACGGCCGGCGAACCCGGCCCCGGTCGTGCCGGCCGCCACCCGCCCGGCCCCGACGCGCACCACTGCAGCCGCGGCAGCAGTCCCCAAGCCCGCGCCCACGCCGGTTCCGGCCCTGCTGGAAGCTCCCCAGCCGCGCTACCCGCTGACGGCCCTGCGCCGGAAGCTCGAAGGCGAGGTCGTCCTGGAGCTGCGTATCGAGGCCGATGGCCGCGTTGCCCAGGCGCGGGTCATGTCCGCCACGCCGCCGGGCCTGTTCGACGAGGCGGCGGTCGCCGCCGCCCAGCGCTGGCGCTTCGCGGCCGGCCAGGATGCGGTCACCACCCGCCAGGTGATGCGCTTTCGCCTGCCTGCGGACGGGCGCTCACCTTAGGTTTATGGCAGGTGCGAGACAGTCTTGGGTCACGACCACCCGGAGACGAACATGACCAAGATTCCCGCCGATTCATTGATCGTAGTCGCCGACGGCGAGGGTGCCCGCGTTTTCCGGAACGAGGGCAACGATCGCAAGATCAAGCTGCACCAGTTCGACATCCTTGAACTGGGCGAAATGATCGACGGCCCGGCCGGCAGCATGCCCAAGGAAGCCTCCGACCAGCAGATCGTCGAGGCCACCTTTGCCAAGCAGCTGTCCCAGGTTCTCAACGACGGCGCCCTCAACCACCGCTACGAGCGCCTGGTGCTGATCGCCGACCCGACCACCCTGGGCCGCATGCGCCCCTTGCTCCACCAGGAAGTACAGCAGCGCCTCGTGGCGGAAGTCGCCAAGACGCTGACCAACTCCCCGGTCGAGGACATCCAGAAGACGCTGCAGGCGCTGGACTGACCTGATTCGCGGTGGGCGGGGGCGAAAGAGCCCCGCCTGGCCGTCCGGCAGCCGTAAGCGGTTGACACGCAAATACGAATCATTATCATCAAGGCCGAATCCCGAAGGAGCCGGCCATGCACCATCCTGAGCGCCACGCAGCCCAGATCCCCGCCCCGCCCCAGCCGCAGGCCCGGGCTGACCACGACAGCCGCGAACTGATGCGAGGCACCCGCGAGGTGCTCATCCGCCACGGCGACCAGGTCTATCGCCTGCGCCACACCCGCAACGACAAGCTGATCCTGGTGAAGTAGGCCGGCAGGCCCCGCCATGACCGGCAATCCCGAAACCCGCGGGCTCTTCGCGCAGGGCCGTCCCGACCCGCTCAGCCTCTGTGCCCTGGGTCCCGTGCTTTGCCTGCACGCGGCCACCGATCCCCATCCACTGGCCGGCTGGTCGAAGGCGCGTTGGGCGGCCGCCTGCGTACGACTTGAAGCCGATGGCCCGCGCGAGTCGGTCTGCTTCTACACGTCCCGGGGCGAAACCTGCTGGCAGCTGCACGTCCTGCCCGACAGCGACTTCCTGGCCTGGTCCCGTCTGCTTGAACAGCTGCCGTCCTTCGATGGCAGCGGCGTTTCTTCTGCACGCTGGCTCGAACGCTGCCGGCGCGTCGTACGTCCCGCCTGGCGCGCCTGTGCCCTGCGCCTGCATGCGGTGCCCGGCTGCCCGGGTGTCACCGCCCTGGCCGCGGCGGAGGTCCGCCTTTCGCCCTTGGGCGAAGAACGCGCGCGTCGTATCCATCACGCCCTGGGCGGTGCATTCGCGTCCGCCGCCCATTGACCCCGGCGTAAGGCCGCGACGCGGCGGGCATAATGCGGCTTTCCGCCCCAAAGAATCCCCGCCGATGCCCCTGCTGGAAACCGTCGAACAAGAAACCGGCCCCAACCCCGCCTGGACCATCCTTTGGCTGCACGGCCTGGGCGCCGATGGCCACGACTTCGCGCCGATCGTTCCCGAGCTGCTGCGGCCCGGCTGGCCGGCGCTGCGGTTCGTGTTCCCGCATGCGCCGGTGCGGCCGGTCACGCTCAACAACGGCGTGCCGATGCGTGCCTGGTACGACCTGAAGAACCTCGACCTCGACCAGCGCGCCGATGAAACCGGCGTGCGCGAATCCATGGCCCAGGTCGAAGCGCTGATCGCCCGCGAAGACGAACGGGGCGTGCCGGCCGAACGCATCCTGCTGGCCGGCTTCTCGCAGGGCGGTGCCATCGCCCTGGCCGCCGGCGTGCGCCGCGAGCGCCCGCTGGCCGGCCTGATCGGCCTGTCCACCTACCTGCCCATGGGTTCGACCACCGCCGCCGAAGCCACGCCGCAGTCGCTGGCGACGCCGGTGTTCATGGCCCACGGCACGCACGACCCGGTGGTGCCCGAAGGTTTCGGCGCCCGCAGCCGCGACCTGCTCAAGGGACTGGGCATGCAAGTGGACTGGCACAGCTACCCGATGCAGCACAACGTCTGCGCCGAGGAAATCCGCGACCTGGGCGAGTGGATGGACCGGCGTTTCAAGGCTGGCTGAGATAAAGCCCAAGGAGCCGGCATGCGCCACGCATTCCATGGATTCGTACTGATCCTCCTGCTGCCCGCGGCGCAGTTCGCCTTCGCGGCGGATGACGTCGCCACCAATCCCCGGGATGAGGCGACCAGCACGCCGTTGGCCCTGTACAAGCAGGCAGTCGCGCAAGCGGATGCGGGCGAGCCCGACGCCGCCATGAAGTCGCTTCGAAACGCCATCGACGCCGGTTTCCAGGGTTACCACGCACTGCGCAACGAGCCGGCACTGGCAGCGCTGCGCGAACGTGAGGACTGGGCGGCGCTGGTCACGGCATTCGAGGTCCGCAATCCGTGGATCGCCGTCATCGACTTCAAACGCGACCGGCCCGAGTCGCCGTGGACCGAATACGCGGCGGGTTGGCGTGCCCTGGCGGATGACAGCGCGCCGCACCCGAACCGCGGTGCCGCCCCCCACACCGTGGGGATGTTTGGCCAGATGCAGGCCCAGCGCGCCAGCCTGGTGGGCGACTACGACTACGCTCATGCCAACTATTTCGGTGGCATGCCCAAGGCCGATGCCATGAGGATAGGCATCAAACGTCTGTATCCCGCCTTGCCGGCCCTGGCCAGCCTGGTGGAAGGCCGCCAGGTCGTGATGTTGAACGAATCCCACGGGCATTCGAACCAGCGCGCCGCCAACTTCATGTTCGTGCGTGAACTGCGCAAGCTCGGTTTTACGCATCTGGCGCTGGAGGCCCTCTTTCACGAACCCGTCACTGATGACCCTTGTCGCAGCTCGGTGATGAAGGACGAGGCGCTGCAACAACGCGGCTATGCGCTCAAGGACACTGGCTTCTACCTCAACGATCCGGTCTATGGCGAGCTGGTGCGAATGGCGCTCGCCGAGGGATACACGCTGGTCGCCTACGAACATTCTTTTCCCGACCCGCGAAGCCCGCAGCGCGAACAGGAGCAGGCACGCAACATCGCCTGCGTTCTCAAGGACGATCCCGATGCCCGAATCGTCGTCATCGGCGGGGGCGGCCACACCTCCAAGGCGGCGGGCGGAAGCATGGAGGGCGGCATGATGGGACGGCGCCTGGCGGCCATGCTCGACGTGGAGCCAGTTGCGATCACCAATCGTGTGTCGCGCCTGGAGGGGCTTCCGGGAACCCTGGCCGAAGCCGGTTACGTGGATCCCGCGCGAGATGGCGCCCTGGCCGGGCAGCCCTATTTTGCCGATACGGCCCAAGGCGCCTATTCCAGCGAAGGCTACGACCGCGTGGCCTTCATCCCGGCGCCGGCCGGACGCTCCGCCGACGCAGCGTGGCTGCGTCTGGGTGGCTGGCGGATGCCCGCGCCGCAAGTACCGCTAACCTGCGAAAGAGTTC
>CAZXTV010000185.1:0-4475 GCA_964643705.1 uncultured Arenimonas sp.
ACCTGCGCATCGTGGTCATGTCGGCCACGCTCGATGGCGAAGCACTGGCGCGTTTCCTCGACGCACCGCGCCTGACCAGCGCCGGCCGCAGCTTCCCGGTGACGGTGGCGCACTTTCCCGCGCGCCGCGAGGAAGGCTGGGCCCCGCAGCTGCGTCGCTGCGTGGCCGAAGCCCTGGAAAAGCATCCCGGCGACCTGCTGGTGTTCCTGCCGGGCCAGCGCGAGATCGCGCTGGCGCAGGCCGCGATCGCGGGCGAGGGCGCCAGCGACATCCAGGTGCTGCCGCTGCACGGCGACCTGTCGGTGGACCAGCAGTCGGCCGCCTTGAGTCCCGATCCCCAGGGTCGCCGCCGCATCGTGCTGGCCACCAACGTCGCCGAAAGTTCGGTGACCCTGCCGGGCGTGCGCGTGGTGGTCGACCTGGGCCAGGCGCGCGAACCACGCTACGACCCCAACTCCGGTTTCTCGCGGCTTGAAACGGTGGCGATTTCCCAGGCTTCGGCCGACCAGCGCGCCGGCCGCGCCGGCCGCGTCGCCGAAGGCTGGGCGTATCGCCTGTGGCCGCAGTCGCAGCGACTCGAACCCATGCGCACGCCGGAAATCGCCCAGGTCGAACTGGCCGGCCTGGCGCTGGAGCTGGCCGCCTGGGGCAGCGACGCCCTGCGTTTTCCCGACCCGCCGCCGTCCGGGGCCATGGCCGCCGCGCGCGAACTGCTGCAGCGCCTGGGCGCCCTGGATGCCGATGCGCGCATCACCGCCTTCGGCCGCCGGCTGCTGGCACTGGGCACCCACCCGCGCCTGGCCGCGATGCTGCTGGCGCCGAGTGCACCGGAGGAAACCGCCCTGGCCTGCGACCTTGCTGCCCTGGTCGAGGCCCGCGATCCCCTGCGCGAACGCAGCGACGCCCTGGCTGCGCGCTGGCAGGCGCTGGCCGCGTTCCGGTCGGGCCGGGCGCCGGGGCAGGCCAATCGCGGTGCCCTGGCCGCCATCGATGCAGCCGCCCGACAGTGGCGCCGCCGCCTGCGCTGCGAGGCGCCGCCGCCCGTGGACGCAGCGGCACACCGCCTGGGCGACCTGCTGGCGCACGCCTTCCCCGATCGCATCGCGCGCCAGCATCCGGCCGACCCGCGCCGCTACCAGCTGGCCAACGGCCGCATGGCGCGCCTGTTCGACGACAGCGTGGTGTTCGGCGAACCCTGGCTGGTCGCCAGCGAACTGCGATTCGAAGCCCGCGATTCGCTGGTGCTGCGCGCTGCGCCGGTGGACGAAGCGCGATTGCAACGCGATTTCCCCGAACGGTTTTTCGAAGGCGACGTGGTGCGCTGGGACGCCGAGGCCCGTGCCCTGGTAAGCCGTCGCGAGCGCCGCTTCGACCGCATCTGCCTGGAATCCCGACCGGCTGGCCGCCCCGACCCGGCGCTCGCCGCCCAGGCCCTGACCGATGCGGTCGGCGACCTGGGCCTGGACGCCCTGCCCTGGACCGATGCCCTGCGGCAATGGCGCGAACGTGTGCGCTGCCTGCGCGAGTGGATGCCGGACCTGGGCCTGCCCGACCTTTCCGACGAGTCGCTGCTTTCGACCCGGGAACGCTGGCTGCAGCCGGCCTTCTCCGGCAAGACCCGCCTGGACGCGCTCGACGAACAGAGCCTGGGCGAAGCGCTCAAGTCCGGCCTGGACTGGTCGCTTCGCCAGCGCATCGACACCCTGGCACCGCGCCGGATCACCGTGCCCTCAGGGCAGGAGAGGCCGGTCACCTATGCACTGGGAAGCCCGCCGGTGCTGGCGGTGAAGCTGCAGGAGCTGTTCGGCCTGGCCGATACCCCGAGGGTGGCCGACGGCCGCGTGCCGGTGCTGCTGCACCTGCTTTCGCCAGGCGGCAAGCCCCTGCAGGTCACCCAGGACCTGCGCAGCTTCTGGCACAGCACCTACCCCGAAGTGCGCAAGGAAATGAAGGGGCGGTACCCGCGGCACCCCTGGCCGGAAGACCCCTGGACCGCCACCGCCACCCACCGCGCCAAACCGCGAGGCACCTAGGCGGCCGCGCGGCTTGCTGCGTTACGTTCATGTCTTTCAGGTTAGGCTATATTGGCAAGCCCATCGCAACACCAATGATTTCCGGAGACCCGACATGAGCAAGACGAACAAGATCGTTTCGACCGCCATGACCAAGCTGGGTGATGCCGGCGCCAAGGCGAAGAAGACCTGGGACAAGGCCGACCTGGCCAAGAAGGCCGGTGCCATCGTCAGCGCCGGCGCCAGTGCCGCCGCCGTGAAGCGTGGTTCCAGCGCCGCCATCAAGGCCGTGCGCAAGCATCCGGTCGGTACCGCCGTCGGCGCCGCCGCACTGGCTGCCGTGGGCGCCGCGGTCTACGCGGTGAACAAGCGCAAGAAGG
This sequence comes from uncultured Arenimonas sp., assembly GCA_964643705.1. GTDB lineage: Bacteria > Pseudomonadota > Gammaproteobacteria > Xanthomonadales > Xanthomonadaceae > Arenimonas. Next base: position 2,393 of record CAZXTV010000185.1, read on the forward strand.
CCGCGGCCGCCGCTGGCACCGCGAAGAAGTCGACCCAGGTGGCCGCCAAGAAGGCCACGGCCAAGAAGGCGGCTGCCAAGAAGGCCCCGGCCAGGAAGGCCGCCGCCAAGAAAGCGCCGGCCAAGAAGGCTTCGACCCGCAAGACCGCTGCCCGCAAGTCTGCGGCGAAGAAAACCGCCAGCTGAAGCCCCCGAGGGAGGGACTTCGGTCCCTCCCTGGGCTACACGTCCGCCGGCGGCGATCGCCCCGCGCGGATGCTCAGCGGCCAGCTCACCTCGCGTTCCCGGTCCGGGTCACCCCAGGCCTCGGCGAATCGTGCCTGCAGTCCGGTGACCGCGTCGCGGCCGGTTTCGGCCAGGCAGCGTTGGCTGGCCGACCAGCTGCGCAGGTAGGCCAGGTACTGGTCGAGTGTCCAGGCCTGGGTCATTTCCAGGTGCGGGATCTCGCCCAGGGCCTCGAACTGGAACGGCAGGTGGCGGTACCCGTCCTCGACGTGCCGGCGTTCGGCCGGCCAGAAGGGGCCAAGCTGGTCGTGGTAGAGCTCGTGGAAAACCGCGTCGACCGCCCGGTCAACCCACGAGATGCCGTAACACCACACCGCGCACAGGCCGTCGGGTTTGAGTACGCGCAGGGCCTCGTGGCAAAAGCGCTCCTGGTCGAACCAGTGGTAACACTGGGCCGCGGTGACCAGGTCGACGGTGTGCGAGCGCAGCGCGCAGTGTTCGGCCGACTCGACGCGCCAGGTGATCCGCGGGTGTTCGGGGGCGCGGGCGATCTGCGCCTGGCTGGCGTCGCTGGCGTGGATGCGGCTGAACCAGTGTGCCATCGCCAGGCTGGCCTGGCCGTTGCCGCAACCGACGTCCCAGGCCAGGTCATGGTGCCGGCACTGGTCGGCCAGCCATTGGAACAGCGCGTGCGGGTAGGTGGGTCGCGCCGCGGCGTAATCGGCCGCGTGCTGCGAGAAATGATCCTTGAACTCCACGCACCCTCCGGCCAGCCAAATGGGGTCTGGCCCCATTTGACTACCGCCGTCTGCGGGCTACAAGGGTTCGTCGCGCCACAGGCCCGGGCGCAGGCCTTCGAGCCGGTGCGGACCGACGGCGATGCGCAGCAGCCGCAGGGTCGGCAGGCCGATGGCGGCGGTCATGCGCCGCACCTGGCGGTTGCGGCCTTCGGTGATGGTCAGCTCGATCCAGCTGTCGGGCACGGTCTTGCGCTGGCGTACCGGCGGGGTGCGGGGCCACAGCCAGTCCGGTGCGCCGATCAGCACCTGGGCCTTCGCCGGCCGGGTGGTGCCGTCGGCCAGGGTGACGCCGGTGCGCAGCTGCGCCAGGTGTTCGTCGCCGGCCTCGCCTTCCACCTGCACCAGGTAGGTCTTGGGCCAGTGGAACTTGGGCGAGCTGATGCGGGCGATCAGCGGGCCGTCGTCGGACAGCAGGAGCAGGCCTTCCGAGTCCTGGTCCAGCCGCCCGGCGGCGTAGACCCCTTCGGGCAGGTCGAAGCCCGCCAGCGTCGGCCGCGGCGGCACCGTCTTGTCCGTGAACTGGCTCAGCACACCGTAGGGTTTATTGAAGGCGATCAGCATCCGCCCATTCTACGCCGCATGGGAAAATGCTGCCCGGGCCAGGACCGGCCCCGCACAGGGAACCCCCATGACCCGCGAACACCCGCTGCGCCGGCTAGCCGGCTTTGCCCGCCCCCACCGCCGAACCGCCGTGGCCGCCACGGTTTATTCGGTTCTCAACAAGTTCTTCGACGTGCTGCCCGAGCTGCTTATCGGCGTGGCCGTGGACGTGGTGGTGAACCAGCAGGACTCCTTCCTGGCCGGCCTGGGGGTCCCCGACCCACTGCACCAGCTGTACCTGCTGGTGGCCTTGTCGATCCTGGTCTGGGTGCTCGAGTCCCTGTTCGAATACCTGCTTGCGGTGAAGTGGCGCGGCCTGGCGCAGGAACTGCAGCACGCCCTGCGCCAGTCGGCCTACGGGCACCTGCAGCGGCTGCCGCCGGCGGTGATCGAACGCGAGCGCAGCGGCCGGCTGATGGCGCTGATGAACGAAGACGTCAACCAGGTCGAACGGTTCCT
>CAZXTV010000186.1:0-4474 GCA_964643705.1 uncultured Arenimonas sp.
CTGCAGGAAGGCCTCATGCGCACGCGCATGGTGCCCTTCGATGCGCTGGTGCCGCGCCTGCGCCGCGTGCTGCGCCAGTCCGGCAGCGAAACCGGCAAGCAGGTCAACCTGAAGGTCGACGGCGCCAGCGGCGAAATGGACCGCAACGTCCTCGACCGCATGACCGCGCCGCTCGAGCACATGCTCCGCAACGCGGTCGCCCACGGCCTCGAGCTGCCGGCCGACCGCAAGCAGGCCAAGAAGCCGGAAGAGGGCACGGTCCGGGTCCAGGTCCAGCGCGAAGGTTCGGAAGTCGTGCTCAAGATCAGCGACGACGGCCGCGGCCTGGACAAGGAAGCCATCCGCAAGAAGGCCATCGAACGCGGCCTGCTCAAGCCCGATGCAGAAGTCTCCGACCAGGCGCTGTACGGCTTCATCCTGGAAACGGGCTTCTCCACCGCCGAATCGGTCAGCCGCCTGGCCGGCCGCGGCGTCGGCATGGACGTGGTGTACAGCGAAATCCGCCAGCTCGGCGGCACGCTCATCATCGACTCCGAACAGGGCAAGGGCAGCACGTTCACCATCCGCCTTCCCTTCACCCTGGCGGTCACCCAGGCGGTGTTCGTCAAGATCGGCGACACCAGCTACGCGGTGCCGATCGCCTCGGTGCAAGGCGTGGGCCGGATCACCCGCGACGAGCTCGACAAGCAGCTCGCCAGCGGCGAACCCAGCTTCACCTATGCCGGCGAACCCTACGCCATCCACGACCTGGGCCGACTGATCGGCCACGCCACGGCCAAGGCCCAGGACAGCCTGCAGATGCCCCTGCTGCTGGCCCGGTCCGGCGACCTGCGCGCCGCCATCTGCATCGACCAGGTGCTGGGCAGCAAGGAAATCGTGGTCAAGCCGGTGGGCCCGCAGGTCAACTCGATCCCGGGCATCTTCGGCGCCACCATCATGGGTGACGGTCGCGTCGTGGTCATTCTGGACGTCGCGCCGCTGGTGCGCCGCCAGGCCACGATCGACCACGCTGCCGAAGCTGCCGCGGCCGCCGCCGCGCCGGCGGTCAAGGCCCACCGGGTGCCGGTGGTGATGGTGGTGGACGACTCGATCACCATGCGCAAGGTCTCCGGCCGCGTGCTCGAGCGCCACAATTTCGAGGTGATGACGGCCAAGGATGGTATCGACGCCATCGAAAAGATGGCCGACCGCATCCCCGACCTGATGCTGCTCGACATCGAGATGCCGCGCATGGACGGTTACGAACTGGCGCAGAACATGCGCTCGGACGGCCGCATGAAGGACGTGCCGATCATCATGATCACCTCCCGTACCGGCGAGAAACACCGCCAGCGCGCCTTCGACATCGGCGTCAACCGCTACCTCGGCAAGCCCTACCAGGAAGTCGAGCTGATGCGGAACGTGCTCGAGATGCTTGGCCTCGACCAGGAGCAGGTCAATGGCTGAGGCGGCGGTGCGCGTTGCGCTGCTGGCCCGCCCGGGTAATGCCCGCGACCAGCTGCGCCGGGCGCTGGCGGAGCTGGGTGCCGAACTGGTCGCCGAAGGTGATCCGGCCGAGCTCGATCCCGCGACCGTCGCAGGCCATTCGCCGCGCGTGGTGCTGGTGAGCCTGGAGCCCGCCATCGAAGACGCGCTGGAACGTTTCGACGACCTGCTCGGCCAGCCCGACGTGCAGGTTCTTTACGACGACGCCGAAGTCACCCGCGATCTCGACGGCTGGGACCTTGCCCGCTGGGCTCGCCACCTGGCCGCCAAGCTGGTTGGCACCGACGTGCTGCCGCCGGTACCGGGTGATGCCGACCCGCTGCCGCAGATGGACCTCTCCCGCATGGAGCCGGGCGCTCCGCCCAAGCCGGCCGATGTCATGGCCGATGCGAAGCTCGAGGACTATGCCTCGGAGTCGCTGGACCTGTCCGAGTGGGTCCCGACCCAGCCGAAACTGTCGGACGAACCACGTGCCGACGAAGAACCGGCCGGCGGCGAAATCGAGGCCCCCGCCGACGACCTGGACCTGGACCTCGACCTCACGGGGCTCGAGCAAGCGCTGGCTGGCGGCGACGAACCCGCCGCGGACGACTCCGCGCCTGCCGCGGAAGCCAGCTTCGAGCTCGATGACACCGCCGACGAGCCCCTGCTGGCCGACATGGAACTTTCCGGGGAACCGGTCAGGTTCTCCAGCTTTTCCGATGACGACGTGCCGCCAGCCGACACGCTCGACGACGACGTTGCGGCGCTGGCGGCGCAGCTCGAGGCCTTCGAGGCCAACGACCAGCGCCAGGAAGCCCGCGACCCGGAGTTCGACCTCAGCTTCGAAGAACCAGGCCAGCCCATGGCCGCGCCGGCGAGCGTGCCCGATCCGCCGCCCGCGCCGGACAGCCCGCGCATCGGGGGATTTGGCGGCTTCGGCAACCTCGAACTGGCGCCGATGGACGACACCCCGCCCGCGGGCCCGGTCGAGGTCGCGTTCGCGTCCGAGCCGTCCGCCACGCGCGACCTGGGCAGCCGGTTGAGCCTGGCCGAACACGACGCCCTTCCCAGCCAATCGATGCACGCCGGCGCGATGCTGGTGCTGGCCGGACTGGGCGGCCCCGACGCGGTGCGCCAGCTGCTGGCCGCCCTGCCGGTGAACCTGCCGCTGCCCGTGTTGCTCTACCAGCACCTGGACACCGGCAAGCATGATCGCCTGGTCGGCCAGCTGGCCAAGGCCAGCCACATGCCCCTGGACCTCGCGCTGGAAGGCAAGCTGGCCTACCCCGGGCGCGTCGCGGTGCTGCCGCCCGGCATGGGGGCGCGCCTTGATGGCCGCAGCCTGACCTTCGTCGCCGGCGACCTGGCGGACGTGCTGGCCGCGCTGCCCGCCGCCGACAGCGGGGTGCTGGTGCTCAGCGGCGCCGATCCGGCCCTGGTGCCGGCTGTGCTTGAAGTCCATGCTGCCGGCGGCCTGGTCCTGGCCCAGGATCCGTCCGGCTGTTTCGATTCGGTCGCCGCCGACGCGGTGGCCCAGGCAGGCGCCGCCTCGGGCGCGCCGGCCGATCTCGCCGCCCGCATCGTCGAGCGGTGGCATTAACCTGTTTCCCGGAGGAATGGCATGAACGCCCAGCGTGATATCCGCGGCGTGTTGATCTCGGTGACCGGCAGCCGGCTCTTGCTGCCCAACGCCAGCGTGGCCGAGGTGATCACCTATTCCGATCCCGAGGTCCTGGCCAACGCGCCCCAGTGGCTGCTTGGCCGGGTGCGCTGGCGCGGCTGGCGCCTGCCCCTGCTGTCGTTTTCGCGCTTGGCCGGGTGGTCCGAGGAAGACGGCCAGATGGGCGCAAAGGTCGCCGTGCTCAAGGCGCTGGGCGGCAATCCCAAGCTGCCGTTTTTCGCCGTGCTGTCCCAGGGCTTCCCGCGCCTGGTCACCGTGTCGGCCCAGGGCCTGAAGGAGTCGCACGACATCAAGGACCTGCCGCTGGGCGTGCATGCCCGCGTCACGCTCAATGACGACCCGGCGGTGGTGCCCGACCTGCTGAGCGTCGAACTGCTGATCCAGAAAGCCCTCGACCAGGCCCAGGCCGCCGCCTAAAACCGGGGTCTTAAACCGGGGTCAGAGTCGACTTTCCCGCGCGACCCTCCGCTTGCGGCCGTAACGCCGGGGAAAGTCGACTCTGACCCCGGTTTTACAGTGGGCGGCCACTCAGGTCGCCGTAGAGCGCCTGCAGCGCCGCGATCGCCGCCAGTCCCGCCGTTTCCGTGCGCAGGATGCGCGGTCCAAGGCGCAGGCCCCTGAAGCCGGCGGCGCGGGCCGCGGCCAGGTCGCGTTCCGACAACCCGCCTTCCGGGCCGACCAGCAGCGCCACTTCCGCCGCGGCCGGCAGGGCCAGGTCGTGCAGGCCCAGGTCGGCCTGCGGGTCGAGCACCAGTTTCACCGTTGCCGTTTCCGCGACCGCGTAGTTCGCCAGCGACACCGGCTCGCCAAGCCGGGGCAGCCGCGCCCGCCCGCTCTGTTCGCAAGCCGCGGCCAGGATGCCCTGCCAGTGCGCAAGGCGCTTGGCCGCGCGCTCGGCATCGAGTTTTACTTCCGTGCGCTCGGTGCTGACCGGCGTGATGCCGGCGACGCCGAGTTCGGTGGCTTTTTGCAGCACCAGGTCCATCTTGTCGCCGCGGGCGATGCCCTGCGCCAGCATCAGCCGCAGCGGCGACTCGTTCGCCACCGGTCGGGCGTCGATCACTTCGGCCACGGCCCCGCGTTTGCCGACCGACACCAGCCGGGACGGGAAGTCGTGGCCGTCGCCGTTGAACAGCACCACGGCGTCGCCCACGCCCAGGCGCAACACGCGCACCAGGTGGCCGGTCGCGGTTTCCGACAGGGTCGCGACCCCGCCGGGCGCCAGGGGCTGGTCGACGTGACAACGGATGGTCCTCATGGCCGGCAGGCTTCCTCGATCGCGGTGGTGGTGACGTCCGCCAGCAGGCACAGTTCTTCTTCGCCGAC
>CAZXTV010000187.1:0-4469 GCA_964643705.1 uncultured Arenimonas sp.
TGCACCTGCAGGCGGCCGGGCACTCGGGCGCGACCGTGGGCGGCCTTTGGGCCTTGGGCGTGCTGATCGAGATCGCGATGTTCTGGAAAGCGCCGAAGCTGATTGCCCGCTTCGGTGCGAGCCGATTGCTGATGGTGGGCCTGGCGGTCACCGTGCTGCGCTGGATCGTCACCGCGCTGTACGCGGAGTCCCTGCCAATCATGGCGCTGGCACAGACCACCCACGCGCTGAGCTTCGCGACCTTCTACGCCTGCTGCATGCGCCTGATGGCCGACTTCTTCCCCGGTCGCCGCGCCGGCGCCGGCCAGAGCCTGTTCTTTGGCTTCAGCCAGGGCGTCGGCGGCGTGCTCGGCGCCGGGTTGGCGGCGGTCGCGTGGGAACGCAGCGGCGGTGAGCTGGCCTTCCTGGTGGGCGCAGGCGTGGCGGCGCTGGCGTGGCTGCTGTACGCGCTACGGCGTCAGTCCTTGTCGCCTGCCGCGCCGTAGCGAGCCAGCCGCTGCTCGAGCGTTCCGGTGTGCAGCTCGAACAAGTGATTGTCGAAATCGTGCACGTAGAGGGACTGGCCCTCGCCTTCAACGCGCGGCCGCGGCGGGCGGATGTCGACGCCGAGGGCCTCGAGGCGCGCCTGGTACGCCGGCAACTCGTCTTCGTCGACCTCGAACGCGACGTGCTGGTAGGAGCGCTCCGCCGGCGGCTCGCCTTGCATCGCCGCCAGCCAGGTACCGCCGAGCAGGAAGAACTTCTCCCGCGACAAGGAAAACTCCCGGCCGGCACTGTCGTAGACCTCGCGTGCGCCCAGTCCCTCGCAGAGAAAGCTGGCCATCCGCTCCACGTCGCGGACGATGAACGTGATGTGGCTGATGCCCTTCATGGACTAACTTTCGTTGGTGACGCCGAAAGGCACGTGCCCGGTGGCCACGTGCTGGCTGGCGTTCTCGATGTTGTGGCGGGAATCGTCGAAGAAGATGTCGGCGCCGAAGGCCTGCAGGAACGGGCCCTTGTTGCGGCCGCCGAGGAACATGGCTTCGTCCAGGCGCACGCCCCACTCGCGCAGGGTCAGGATCACGCGCTCATGCGCGGGCGCCGAGCGGGCGGTGACCAGCGCGGTGCGGATCGGCGAATCCTCGCCCGGCGGGAAGGCCAGCTGCAGCTCGTGCAGCGCGGCGAGGAAGCCGCGGAAGGGGCCACCGGACAGCGGCTCGTTGACGCGCGTGGACTCGTTGTCGTGGAACGCGGCCAGGCCCGAGGCCTGCGAGACGCGCTCGGACTCGTCGCCGAAGATCACCGCGTCGCCGTCGAAGGCGATTCGCAGCTGGGGATGGGCCGGCTCGTAGGCCTTGGCCGGCAGGATGGTTGCCGCGGCGAAGCCGTTTTCCAGCGCGCTGCGCACCGAAGCCGGGTTGGCCGACAGGAACAGCTGGGCGCCGAAGGGCCGGATGTAGGGCCAGGTTTCGGCGCCACTGGTGAAGACGGCGCGCACGATGCCCAGGCCGTAGTGGCGGATGGAGTTGAATATGCGAAGGCCGGTGTCCGAGGAGTTGCGCGACAGCAGCACCACCTCGACCCGGGGTGCTTCGAGGGCTGCGCCGGCATTGAGGGCCAGCAGCTTCTGCACCAGCGGAAAGGCGATGCCGGGCGCCAGCACGTCCTTTTCGCGACTTCGCTGGAATTCCGCGTAGGCGTCCAGGCCGCTGGCCTGGAACAGGGCATGGCTGTCCTCGAGGTCGAACAGGGCCCGCGCGGTGATGGCGACCACCAGGCGTTCGGACGGGGACTCGGGCGGGCGGGAATTCGGGGCCATGGGACATTCTCACCGGAGGCTGTCTCAGCAGCCGCGACGGTTCAGGTGATGAACTGCTCGTTGAGGATGCGTTCCTCGAGGTTGTGCTCGCGGTCGAACAGCAGCGTCACGGTGCGCTCGAGCGACTCGCGCACGGTGATCTCGGTGACGTCGCGCACCTCGTGCGAATCGGCGGTGGCGCTGACCGGGCGTTTGTGGCCGTCGAGCACTTCGATGCGGATTTCGGTGTCGGAACGAAGCAGCGCCCCGCGCCAGCGCCGCGGGCGAAACGCGGCGATGGGCGTGAGCGCGATGACCTGCGAGCCCAGCGGCAGGATCGGCCCATGCGCCGAAAAGTTGTAGGCCGTGCTACCGGCCGGCGTCGCCACCAGGGTGCCGTCGCAGACCAGCTCGTCCAGCCGTACCTGGCCGTTGAGCGAAATGCGCAGGTGCGCGGTCTGGCGGGTCTGCCGCAGCATCGACACTTCGTTGTAGGCCAGCAGCGACACCGTCGCACCCGATTCGGAGACGGCGGTCATCTCCAGCGGACGCAGCACGGTTGCATGCGCGGCCTGGAGGCGCTCGAGCAGGTTCTCGGGCCGGTACTGGTTCATCAGGAAACCGACGGTGCCCAGCTTCATGCCGTAAACCGGCTTCGCCAGCGCACCGTGCCGGTGCAGCGTGTGCAGCATGAAGCCATCGCCGCCGAGCACGCAGAGCACGTCGGCGTCTTCCGGCGCCACCTGGCCAAAGCCAGCGGTGAAATGCTCGCGGGCCGCCTGCGCCTCGGGCGTGGAACTGGCCAGGAAGGCGATGCGGGGCTGGGCGGGCAGGCTCGTCATGGCGCCGAGGATACCGCAGGCGTGTTGGTGTAGGAGACCGAGGGTCAGGCCGCGCCGGAAGCGACGACCTGGGCCAGGCGACGTATCGCCACCGACAGCGTCGGATAGTCGAGGTCGCGCAGGTCACGCATGTCGGCGAACATCGCCATCGTGTAGCGCAGCGCCGCGTCGTCCCGCTCCAGCCAGCCGGTGAGGCGTTCCGGGGCCGGCTGGCCGGCACCGGCCACCAGCACCTGCCCGACCAGCGCGCGCTGCTGGGCCTGCAGCTCGTCGCGCAGGACGCCGCGTGCCTGGGCATGCCAGCGCCCGCCCACCGGCAGCGCTTCGACCGCGTCCATCAGCCACTTGGTGTGCAAGGCGTCGGACAGGCTGAAATACGTGGCCGCAACCTCGGCCACCGGCAGCGACTGTTCGATCGCCACTTCGACGATGTCCAGCGCGTAGGCCAGGAACGGCAGGCTGGCGAAGGCGCGGGCCATGTCCTCCGGGTACCCGTGGGCACGCCACTGGGCCACGTCCGCGGCCAGCTCCGAACGGGCGGCCTCGGGCAGCACGCGGTCGAGCGAGGCGCGCAGGTCCGCGACGCCGCCGGCGTAACGTTCGACCTTTTCGGCGATGTTGAGCGATTCGCCCGGCCGGTTGAGCAACCAGCGGGTGAGGTTGCGCTGCAGGTGCCAGATGCTGGTCAGGGCCTCGAGCTGGGCGCTTTCGCTGACCTTCAGGTCCAGCGCGTCGATGCCGGCCCAGAGTTCACGGGCCTCGAGCACTTCGCGGCTGATGGTGAAGGCCTTGGCGATCTGCGCGGGCGACTGGCCGGTGTCTTCCTGCATGCGCAGCAGGAAGGTGGCGCCCATGCGGTTGACGGTGGAATTGGTGACCGCGGTGGCGATGATCTCGCGGCGCAGGCGGTGGTTTTCCATGTCCTGCGCGAAGCGTTCCTGCAGGGCATTGGGGAAATAGCGCACCAGCTCCTTGGACAGGTAGGGGTCTTCGGGCACGTCCGAGTCGAGCATCTGGTTGAACACGACGATCTTGTCGTAGCTGAGCAGGACGCTCAGCTCCGGGCGGGTGAGGCCCTGGCCACGCGCCTTGCGGTCGCCCAGTTCAGCTTCCGAAGGCAGGAACTCGATGCCGCGGTCGAGCAGGCCCTGGCCCTCGAGCACGCGGATGAAGTGGCCGAACGAGCCCAGGCGGGCCGCGCTCATGCGCTCCATCAGGCTGATGGCCTGGTTCTGCCGGTAGTTGTCGTTGAGCACCAGCTCGGCGACTTCGTCGGTCATGCTGGCCAGCAGCTCGTTGCGCTGGGGCAGGCTCAGTTCCTCGCGCTGCACCGGCCCGGCCAGCAGGATCTTGATGTTGACCTCGTGGTCGGAGGTGTCGACGCCGGCCGAGTTGTCGATGGCGTCGGTGTTCAGCTTGACACCGGCCAGCGCCGCCTCGATGCGCCCGCGCTGGGTGGCGCCCAGGTTGCCACCTTCGGCGAAGACCCTGCAACGCAGCTCGCTGCCGTTGATGCGCAGTGCGTCGCTGGCGCGGTCGCCGACCTCGGCGTGGCTCTCGCCGCGGGCCTTGACGTAGGTACCGATGCCGCCGTTGTAGAGCAGGTCCACCGGCGCCCTCAGGATCGCGGTGACTAGTTCGGTTCGCGTCAGCGTGCCGGCGTCGATGCCCAGTCGCGCGCGCACCTGCGGCGATATCTGCACATGCATGGCGGCGCGCGGCCAGACGCCGCCGCCGGCGGAAATCAGTTCCGGCTTGTAATCCGCCCAGGTGGAACGTGGCAGGTCGTACAACCGTTTGCGCTCCTTCCAGGATGCGGCGGCGTCCGGGTTGGGATCGAGGAAAAT
>CAZXTV010000188.1:0-2218 GCA_964643705.1 uncultured Arenimonas sp.
CCATCGTCACCATGTCGCCGTTGGCCACGTGGCTGACCTCATGGGCCAGCACGGCTTCGGCCTCGTCGCGGCTCATCGCCCGCAGCAGTCCGGTGGAAACGGCCACCAGCGAGTTGTTTCGGCTCGGTCCGGTGGCGAAGGCGTTGATTTCCCGCGCGTCGTAGATGCCGACTTCGGGCATGGCGATGCCGGCCGCTTCGGACTGGCGCTTGACGGTGGCCAGCAGCCAGGCTTCGCCTTCGTTGCGTGGCTCGGTGATCAGGTGCAGGCCGGTGGTGCGCTTGGCCATCCACTTGGAGATGGCCAGCGAAATGAAGGCGCCGCCGAAGCCGAACACCGCGGCGAACACCAGCAGCGTGCCGTTGTTGCCCAGGCTGATGCCGAAGACGTTCTGCAGCACGCTCATCACGATGCCCAGCAGGACCAGCACGGCCAGGTTGGTGGCGAGGAACAGGGCGACGCGCTTGAACATGGGGGCTTCTCTCGTGGGGATGGCGGCTGGGGTGAAGTTCTGGGGTTAAATGTACCCCGTCACGGTTAAATTCAAGTGGTGATGCAAACCAGGCTTCCCTACCGCGGCCGTTTCGCGCCCTCGCCCACCGGTCCCCTGCACTTTGGCTCGCTGGTGGCGGCCCTGGGGAGCTGGCTGTACGCGCGCCAGGCCGGCGGCCAGTGGCTGGTTCGCATCGAAGACCTCGACCCGCCGCGTGAAGTTCCCGGAGCGGGCCAGGGCCAGCTCGCCACCCTGGCCGCCTTCGGCCTGGTGCCGGACCAGGCACCCTGGCTGCAGTCCGGCCGGGGTGATGCCTACGCGGCGGCCCTGGACGAGCTGCTGGCCGCGGGCGACGCCTTTGAATGCCATTGCAGTCGAAGCGAACTCGAGGCCAGCGGCGGCGTGCACCGTCGATGCATCGGCCGGCCCCGGCCCGGGCGCAGGCCGGCGATCCGGCTGCGGGTTCCCGACGGTGAGGTGGTCTTCCGGGACCGCATCCAGGGGGTTTTCCGGCAAGACCCGGGCCGCGAGGTCGGCGACGTGGTGCTGCGACGGGCCGACGGGTTCTGGGCCTACCAGCTGGCCGTGGTGGTCGACGACGCCGCGCAGGGCATCACCGACGTGGTGCGGGGTGCCGACCTGCTCGACTCCACCCCGCGCCAGATAGTCCTGCAGCAGCGACTGGGACTGCCGACCCCGACCTACGCGCACCTGCCGCTGGTCCGCGACGGCGAAGGCCGGAAGCTGGGCAAGTCACTGGCCGCGCTGCCGGTGGACGAAGGCCACGCACTGCCGGCGCTGCGAGCCGCCTGGGGTTTCCTGGGCCAGGATCCGCTCCGGCTGGCCATGGCCAGCACAGCCGGGCAGGCGCTGGACGCGGCCGTCGAAGGCTTCGACCCGACCCGCGTTCCGCGTGAAAACCACGCCCTGCCCGTGCAGGAGAAGTGAAGGCCACGCCGGCGGCTTGCATCCCGGGTTCCCCTGGGGGATGCTCCGGGACCCGTCCGTCGTCGCGATCTTCCGGTGCCCTGCATGTCGCATGTCCGCATCATCAAGAAGTACCCGAACCGTCGCCTGTACGACACCGAGATTTCCAGCTACATCACGCTCGAGGACGTGCGCCAGCTGATCGTCGACGGCGAAACCTTCGTGGTGCGCGACGCGCGCAGCGGCAACGACATCACCCGGCCGGTGCTGATGCAGATCATCGCCGAGCACGAAGAACACGGGCAGCCGATCTTCACCACCGAACTGCTGACCCAGGTCATCCGCTTCCGCGGTGACTCGATGCAGGGACACCTGGGCAGTTTCCTCGAGCGCAGCCTGCAGTTTTTCCTCGAACAGCAGCAGCACATCCGCGGACAGATCGGCAACCTGGTGGGCCAGGCGCCGTGGGCACTGCTCAACCAGCTGGCCGAACGCAACCTGGATTTGTGGCGATCCTTCCAGCAGGGCCTGGGTTCGGGCACCGGCACCCCGCCGGCACGCAAGACCCCGCGCAGCCCGAAACCACGCGCGCGCTGAAGCTTTCCTAGAGGTCGCGCACCACGCGGAAGCCCAGCCGGGCGTTGGTGGTGTCGGCCGGCGTGGACTGCCGGTAGGCCGAGCGCGTGCGGTCGAGCGAACTGGCCCAGGACGCGCCGCGGATCACCCGGTCGGTGCAGCCCGGGTTGACCCAGGCCGTACCGTCGCGCGGCGCCCGCCGGTAGCTGTCGTGCCAGCAGT
>CAZXTV010000188.1:2228-4424 GCA_964643705.1 uncultured Arenimonas sp.
CCAGCAGTCGAGCACCCATTCGCTGACGTTTCCCACCAGGTCGAAGGTGCCGAAGGCTTCGGCCGGGTAACTGCGCACCGGCGCCGGGCCCCAGTGGCCGTCGCTGTATCCGGGAATGGCATTGGCCCAGCGTCGTTTGAGCCGGGATTCGTCGCCGTCACCGGTGAGGTTGCCGACCACGCGCGACGGCACGCCGCTGCCCCAGGGCCAGGGTTCGTCGCGGCCGGCACGCAGGGCGTATTCAAACTCGGCCTCGCTGGGCAGGCGATAGCGCTGCCCCGTCTGCGCCGACAGCCAGGCGGCGTAGGCCTGCGCATCTTCGAAAGACACGTGCACCACCGGGAGCTCCGGCGTGGCCGGTGCCCCGGCGTAGTCGCGCCGCCAGTCGACGCGGCCGTGTTCGCCCATCACGCCGCCCTTCTCGTCGTAGACGGTGGACCGGCCGCGGCGCGTGGCCAGTGAACGATGGCCGGTGGCTTCCACGAAGGCGCGGAAATCGGCCACCGTGGTTTCGTTTCGGGCGATCGCGAAACCACGTTCGAAGGCCACCTGGTGGCGCGGGCCTTCGTTGTCGAAGCGACCCGTTTCGTCCTCGGGCGAACCCATCTGGAAGCTGCCGTAGGCCAGAACCACCATCTCCGGTGCTTCGCCGCCGGCGGCCAGTGGTTCCCGGAACACCTGGCCGGGCCGGAAGTGCCCGTAGTGGCGCGCCAGCTCGATGCGTTCACGCAGTCCGTCCAGGCCCTGCGCCTGCAGCGACACCTGTTCGGCTTCCGCCAGGCGCCGCGCCGCGAGCTCCAGGTCCAGCGCGTCCACCGCCGAATGGCCCTGGGCCAGCAGCGCCTCGGTGCGTGCCTGCCGCAGCTCGACGATGCGCGCGATCATGTCCTGCAGCGCCGCCGATTCGGGCACGATGCGGCCGGCCTCGGCCTGCAGGCGCTCGGAAGCCAGGTAGTCACCTTTCTGCGCCGCGGCCAGTGCGCGGTCCAGGTGCCGCGCCTGCAGCCTGGCGAGGCCGTCGCTGGCGGGCAGGTAGTCGGGATAGTTGCGCAACGCTTCGCGGTAGGCCGTCACCGCGCCCGCGCCTTCGGGCTTGAATATCCGGTTCGCCGCGGCGCGGGCTTCCGCCAGGCGCACGGCATCCTGGGCGCGGCGCGCGGCGGCCAGCGCCTCGCGATAGGCAGCCAGGTCCGGGTGTTGCGGCTGGGCGCGGGCGGCCAGGCGCTCTACCTGCTCGGCGTCGCCGAAACGTCCCTCCGACAGCGCGATGCGACCGCGCTGCTGCAGTTCGCCCAGGAGGCGCTCGACGCCGGCCAGCGCCGCCGCGTTGTCGCCTTCGGTGGCCAGCACGCCCAGCAGCAGCTCGAGTGCGCCGGGCTCAGTCTCGGGCGCAGGCGTGGGCTCCGGGTCCTGCGTGGCTTCTGCATCCGCGCCGGCGTCCGTCACCGCAGGCGGTGATACCGGCCCGGCAATTGGTTCGGCGAAGAACCGGCCGGCTTCTTCGGCGTCTTCGGCGGCGGCCAGCGCCTTGCGGATGCCGGCGGGCGGCACCGGCGTGATCTCGGGCACCCAGACGGGCACCGGCGCTTCTTCCGCACGCGGGGCCAGCACGACCTCGCGCTCGAGGTCTTCGGGGTCCACCGTGACCGGCGCCACCGGGTCGCCCGCAGTGGCGTCCTCGGGATCCGCCGAGCCGCCGCAAGCCGCCACCAGCAGGGCGGCCAGCAGCCCGACCGGCAGGATTTTCGCGTGTTTGCTCATCGTGGTCGGGCGTTTGCGCCCAGGGGCCTCGGTTCGGTCTGGCGAGCCGAAGTTAGGCTAAGGTGCCGGCTCCTGGCAACCAAATGGACCCCCGTGACTTCCTGGATCGACCGCCCCGACGACCTGTCCGACCGCCTCGCCCGCTGGGCTGGCCAGCCCCTGGTGGCGCTGGACACCGAATTCATCCGCGAACGCACCTACTTCCCGCAGCTGGCCCTGGTGCAGCTGGGCGTACCGGGCGAGATCCTGCTGGTGGACCCGCTGGTCCCGGGGATGGACGCGGCACTGCGACCCCTGCTCCAGGATCCGGGCGTCACCAAGGTGATGCACAGCGCCAGCGAAGACCTGCAGGCGCTGCAGCGCGGCTGCGCGGCCCTGCCGGCGCCGCTGTTCGACACCCAGGTGGCGGCGGCGATGTGTGGCCTGGGCGCCGGA
>CAZXTV010000189.1:0-4400 GCA_964643705.1 uncultured Arenimonas sp.
GTTGCCGACCATTTCGCCGAAAACGACCGCCATGCGCTGCAGATCGCCCGCGACGTCGTTCGCCACCTCAACCGGCGCAAGCAGCTGCCGGTGGCCGTGCAGCCGCCGCGCGAGCCCTTGTTCCCGGCCGAGCAGCTCTACGGCGTCATTCCCAAGGACACCCGCCGGCCCTTCGACATCCGCGAAATCATCGCGCGCGTGGTGGACGGCAGCGAATTCCAGGAGTTCAAGGCGCGCTACGGCAAGACCCTGGTCTGTGGGTTTGCCCACATCCACGGCTACCCGGTGGGCATCATCGCCAACAACGGCATCCTGTTCGCCGAAAGTGCGCTCAAGGGCGCGCACTTCATCGAACTGTGCAACCAGCGCGACATCCCGCTGGTGTTCCTGCAGAACATCACCGGCTTCATGGTCGGCAAGAAATATGAAAACGCCGGCATCGCCAAGGACGGGGCCAAGATGGTCACGGCCGTGGCCTGTTCGCACGTACCCAAGTTCACCGTGGTCATCGGCGGCAGCTTCGGCGCCGGCAACTACGCCATGTGCGGCCGCGCCTACGGCGGTCGTTTCCTGTGGATGTGGCCCAACGCCCGCATCAGCGTGATGGGCGGCGAACAGGCCGCCAGCGTGCTGGCGACGGTGAAGCGCGACGGCATCGAAGGCGCCGGCAAGACCTGGAGCGCCGAGGAAGAGGAAGGCTTCAAGTCGCCCATCCGCGACCAGTACGAACGCCAGGGCCACCCCTACTACGCCAGCGCCCGCCTCTGGGACGACGGCATCATCGACCCGGCCGACACCCGTCGCGTGCTCGGCCTGGCCATCTCCGCCAGCCTCAACGCCCCCATCGAAAAAGACCGCTTCGGCGTCTTCCGGATGTAACCCGCGCGCCCGGTCGGCGCGCCTTCAGGCGCGAATCCGTTCTTGGCGACGAGCTGCAGTCAAAAGATTCGCGCCTGAAGGCGCTCCTACAGGAAGCAAGGGGCCAGGGCACCGCGTCGCGGGGCTGGCGTCGTGCACATGCCAGACGATGGCTTCGTGGCCCGTGGGCAGGTCGGCGAGGGCGATGGGCGGCGACTAACCTGCGAATGATTCGCATTAAATGCCGGTCCCGGACCCCGCACCAGCCGCGGGGTGCCGGCGGTCGCAGGCCAGCCGGTATCATGGCGGCTTGCCCCGAGGAGACCGCATGCCCTCCGCCATCCGACTCGACCGCGACGGTGCCGTCGCCCGCCTCACCCTGGACCGGGCGTCCGTGCACAACGCCTTCGACGACGCCCTGATCGCCGACCTCACCGCCGCCCTGGAATCCGTAGACGCCCACCCGGACGTTCGCGCCGTGGTGCTGACCGGCGAAGGCAGCACTTTTTCGGCCGGCGCCGACCTGGGCTGGATGCGCCGCATGGCCCAGGCCAGCGAAGAAGAAAACCGGGCCGACTCCCTGCGCCTGGCCAGGCTGATGCGCACCCTGAACTTCCTGTCCAAGCCGACCCTGGCCCGGGTGAACGGCTCGGCCTACGGCGGTGGCGTCGGCCTGGTGGCCTGCTGCGACTACGCCATCGGCGTGGAGCAGGCCAAGTTCTCGCTGTCGGAGGTGAAGCTGGGCCTGGTGCCGGCGGTGATCTCCCCCTACGTGGTGCACGCCATCGGTGGCCGCCACGCGCGCCGCCTGTTCACCGGCGCCGAGGTCTTCGAAGCCCGCGAAGCCCTGGCCATTGGCCTGCTGCACGAAGTGGCCCCGCCCGACCAGCTCGAGGAACGCCTGGACCGCACCCTGCACTTCTGGCTCAAGGGCGGCCCGGTCGCGCAGCGCGAGGCCAAGCAGCTGGCCCTGCGCATGGCCGGCATGACCCCTGAATCAGCCGAACAAACCGACATCGAAAACGCCGCCCTCATCGCCCGCCTCCGCGTCTCCCCCGAAGGCCAGGAAGGCCTGACCGCCTTCCTCGAAAAACGCCGGCCTTCGTGGGTTCGGTGTTGAACGCGGATCAGGGCGGATGGGCGCGGATAAGAGCGGATTGATTCAGGAGGAACTCACGGAGGCCGTGATTCGGGCGTTTTTCGCGGTTTACAACGAATTGGGTCATGGGTTCCTGGAACAGGTCTACGAGAATGCCTTGGCGGTGGCCCTGCGAGAGATGGACATTGATGTCAGGCAACAGGTTGGTATTGATGTCTACTTTCGCGGACATCGCGTCGGTGAATATCGCGCTGACCTGCTGGTGCCCGGCCGACTCCTGATCGAGGTGAAGGCGGCTACCGCCCTTGCAGCCGGCCATGAGGCCCAAATGGTTAATTACTTAAAGGCAACTGGCATCCCTGTTGGCCTGCTTCTCAACTTCGGCCCCCGACCCCAGATGAAACGCCGGGTACACTCTGGAAAGAATCCGCTCTTATCCGCGCCCATCCGCCCTGATCCGCGTACAAAAACCAATGTTCAATAAAGTACTGATCGCCAACCGCGGCGAGATCGCCTGCCGGGTCATCCGCACCTGCCGCCGGCTGGGTATCCGCACCGTGGCCGTGTATTCGGATGCCGATGCCGGCGCGCAGCATGCGCGGCTGGCCGACGAAGCCTGGCCGATTGGCGGGCCGCGGCCGCAGGACAGCTACCTGCGCGGTGATGCCATCCTCGAGGTCGCGAAAAAAAGCGGCGCCCAGGCCATCCATCCCGGCTATGGCTTCCTCAGTGAAAACGCCGACTTCGCCGAAGCCGTGGAAGCCGCCGGCCTGGTCTTCATCGGCCCGCGGGCGGCGTCCATGCGCAAGATGGGCAGCAAGGCCGGCGCCAAGCAGCTGATGGAAGCCCGCGGCGTGCCCGTGGTGCCCGGTTACACCGGCGAAGACCAGGACCCCGGCCGCCTGCAGATCGAAGCCGACGGCATCGGCTACCCGCTGATGATCAAGGCCGCGCACGGCGGCGGCGGCAAGGGCATGCGCATCGTGCGCGCCAGCGAAGATTTCGCCGCCTCGCTGGAAAGCTGCCAGCGCGAGGCCACCGGTGCCTTCGGCCGCGACCGCGTGCTGCTCGAACGTTTCGTCGAAACCCCGCGCCACATCGAAATCCAGGTCTTCGGCGACAGCCACGGCCAGATCATCCACCTGGGCGAACGCGAGTGTTCCGCCCAGCGCCGCTACCAGAAGGTCGTCGAAGAATCGCCCTCGCCCTTCGTCACGCCCGAGCTGCGCCAGCGCATGGGCCAGGCCGCGGTAGAAGCCGCCCGGGCCATCGACTACGTCAACGCCGGCACCGTCGAGTTCATCGTCGGCCCAAAGGGCGATTTCTACTTCATGGAAATGAATACCCGCCTGCAGGTCGAACACCCGGTCACCGAAATGGTCACCGGGCTGGACCTGGTGGAGTGGCAGCTGCGCGTAGCCGCCGGTGAAGCCCTGCCGCTGGCCCAGGACGCGATCACCCGCCAGGGCCACGCCATCGAGGTGCGCCTGTACGCCGAAGACCCGTCGCAGGGTTTCCTGCCCGAGCCGGGCAGGCTCGACGTGCTGCGCCTGCCCGAGGCCAGCGCGCACGTGCGCCTGGACACCGGCGTGGTCGAAGGCGACACGGTCACCATCCATTACGACCCGATGATCGCCAAGCTGATCGTGCACGACGCCGACCGCCCGCGCGCCCTCGCCCGCCTGCGCGATGCCCTGGCCGACTGCGAAGTGGTCGGCCCCAAGTCCAACATCGCCTTCCTTGAAAAGCTGGTGCGCCACCCGGAAGTGGTGAACGGCACCATCCACACTGCCTACCTGGACCGCCATCTCGACGACGTGCTGCCCAAGGAGGACCCGCTGCCGCCGGCGCTGCTGGCCCTGGCCGCCACCGCCTGCCTGCTGCACGATCAAGACGCCACCCACGCCCACACCGCCGCCAGCCCCGACCCGCATTCACCCTGGGGCATCGCCGACGGCTGGCGCCTGGGCCACGGCGGCGAACGCCTGCTGTGCTTCGTGTACCGCGGCGAACGCGTGGAACTTCGCGCCCATGGCAGCGCCGGCGATTACACGCTCGAAAGCGGCGGCGTCCCGCTGCGCGTCGAAGGCGCGGCGTTCGTCGCCGGCCGCCTGGTCGCGCGCGTCGACGACCGTCAGCACCGCGTGCGCGCCCGCGCCGACGCCCGGCGCGTGCTGGTGCACGACGGCGACCAGCGCTTCACGCTCGAGCGCGTGCCCGCCTTCCTGTTCGACGAAGGCGATGCCGCTGCCGGCGCCGACCGCCTGGTCGCGCCCATGCCTGGCCGCGTCGTCGTGGTGAAGGCTCAAGCCGGCCAGGACGTCGAAGAAGGCCAGGAACTGATGGTGATGGAAGCCATGAAGATGGAGCTGAGCCTGCGCGCCCCGCGCGCCGGCACCGTCGAAAAGGTGCAGGCCGCCGAGGGCGAATTCGTCGAAGCCGA
>CAZXTV010000190.1:0-4377 GCA_964643705.1 uncultured Arenimonas sp.
TGACCACCACCAGATCAATCCGGCCAATACCGTGTTCGACCATGACCGCGTCGTCCTGTCCGCGGCGGCCAAGAATGCCGCCGTGGATCTTCGGGTGCAGGGTCTTGACCCGGCCGTCCATGATTTCCGGGAAACCGGTGACCGCGCTGACGTCGCGCACCGGCAGGCCGGCGTCGCGCAGGGCCTTGGCGGTGCCGCCCGTGGACAGCAGGTCGACGCCGAGCGCGTGCAGGCCATGGGCCAGTTCGACCACGCCGGTCTTGTCGGAAACGGAAAGCAGCGCGCGGCGGACGGGTCGGCGGTCGGTCATCGGGGCACCTCAGGAAGAGGCGCGATTATAGCTTGGCGAGAAAACCGGGGTCAGAGTCGACTTTCGGCTCAGCCAAGCAGGGAGCCCGGCTGCTGCGATCCGAAAGTCGACTCTGACCCCGGTTTTCGTGACCCCGGTTCAGGCCAGGCCGTAGGCCTTGAGCTTCTTGCGCAGGGTGGCGCGGTTGATGCCCAGGCAGGCGGCGGCGCGGCTCTGGTTGCCTTCGCAGTGGCGCATTACTTCGGCGAACAGCGGAAGTTCGATCTCGCGCAGCACGACCTCGTACAGGTCGTCCGGGTCGCAGCCATTGAAATCGTGCAGGTAACGGCGCACCGAGCGGGAAACGTGCTCGCGCAGGGGCGTGTGGCCGCTGGGCGTCGTCGTATTGGTTTCCGCTCTGGCGGCGGTCGGGACATTCACTTCGGGGGCGCTCCAATGTTCTGGTCCGCTTCCGTGCGGAACCCGCCGGCCGGGGCGACGGGGGAGAGGAGTCTACGTCAAACCCACTTACCCCGCGACTGCCCTTTCGTACGACTTCAGTGGAAGTCGAATGTAAACGCCACGGCCCGTTGGCCGGGGTCGAGTATTTCCAACGTGGCGCTGGCCGACTGGCCCGGCGCGATACGTTCCGTGGCCGGGGGACTGCCCAGGTATTCGTGCGGCTGGAATCGGCGCAGTCCCAGGGCGTTGCCGTCGATGTCGTGCAGCGCGACTTCCATCACCGGCCAGGGCTGGGCCCAGCGCGCGTCGTTGCGGAAGCTGGTGCTGATGAGCAGGGCGCGGTTGTCCTGCGGGTGCCGGCGTACTTCGCGGCTGGTCACGCGGAAGGCTTCGGGCTCGTGCCAGGCCGGCAGGTCGCAGCCGAGCAGCCCGCACATCGATTCCAGGCGGGGCCGCCAGGACGGGTCGGTGGCCAGCCGGGCGCGGTCGGCCAGCATCAGTTGCAGGGCCAGGCCAGCGGCCAGTGCGACCGCCAGCGCCCACCAAGCCCACGGGCGGGGCGTGCGGGGCGCGGGGGCATCGGGAATGGCGAAACGCGGGGCGCGGGGCGGCATGGCGCGAAGGATACCGGCTCAGCCGGCGCGGCGGCGGCCGGTGATGCGCATCCAGTCGCCTTCCTGCACGGCCTGCAGGTCGTCGAACCAGGCGGCGTAACGTTCCAGCAGCGCGCCTTCCTGCCCGTGCAGGATCCCGGAAAGCGCGATCACGCCGCCGGCCTGCACGCGGGCGGCCAGCGTATCGGCCAGCGCATCAAGCGCAACCGCCAGGATGTTCGCAACGACCACCGGGTAGGTGGCCGGCGGTTCGTCTTCGGGCGCATGCACGGCCAGCCTGTCGCCGACGCCGTTGCGTTCGGCGTTGTCGGCGGTGGCGGAAAGGGCCTGCGGGTCGTTGTCCACGCCCACGGCGCGGTCGGCGCCCAGCTTCAGCGCGGCCAGGGCCAGGATGCCGCTGCCGCAGCCGAAATCGAGCACGGTCTTGCCGGCCAGGTCCAGCGAATCGAGCCAGGCCAGGCACAGCGCGGTGGTCGGATGCGTGCCGGACCCGAAGGCCAGGCCCGGGTCGAGGCGCACGATGGCGCCGCCCTGCGATTCCGGCGGCGCGTCCATGTTCCAGGGCACGATCCAGGTGCGTTTGCCGAAGGCCAGCGGTTCGTACTGGTCCATCCAGGCGCGTTCCCAGTCCTGGTCGGCCACTTCGCGGAACAACGCGCCGGCCAGGTCGAGCCCGCTGTCGAAGGCGTCCAGCGCGTGCAGCACCAGCTCCGGCACGGTGTCGCCGGGAAACAGCGCCAGCAGGGTGATCTGCGGCCACAGCGGCTGTTCGCCCACGCCGGGCTCGAGCACCGCGCGCTCGTTGGGCGTGCTGGCATCGGCATCGAGCAGGGTGACCGACAGCGCGCCGATGTCCGACAGCGCGTTTTCAGCGCGGGCTTCGTCTTCGGCGCGGACGGTCAGGGCAAGTTCGAGGAAAGGCATGGCGGCCGGGGTGTTGGGCGGGCCGCCATTGTCGCATTGGTGCCGATCAGCCGTCGCTGGCCGCCTCCGGGTCCAGGCATCGGAAGGCAAGCTGGCCGTGCATGCGCGCCTTCGGTCCCGATTCGGTGGCGGTGTCGATACGTTCGATCACCATCGGCCGCTGACCGCATTCTTCGGTGTAAGCCTCGCGGACGAAGCCGCCGATCAGGCGGTTCGCCACCTGCGAGGGCGTGTCCGTTACGTCGGTGGACTCCATGTAGGCCCTTCTCGTTTGGCTGCCGGCCGGCGACTCGAAGACCTCACCGACCTTGGTTCCCGCTTCGACCGTGCGGTGGTTGGGAAGCAGGCCGAGCGCACAGGTCACTTGCATGGTGAGCTGCTGGTCCGCTTCCGGGCGTGCGTCACCGGTGGTGAAGTTGTCACGGTCTCCACCAAGAGCGAAACCGTTCCCGGCGCAGTGTTCTTCTCCCATGGCCATCATCAGCGCGACGGCGTGGTCGGTGAAGGTGTAACGCTCGTCGCCCAGGATGTGCAGGTCGAACACGCGGGCGCCGTTCGCCGCCGGTTCCAGCTCGACCACTTCCACGTTCCTGGACAACTCGAAGGCGGGTGGCGTTGCCGTGCCCGGGGCGCGATTGCAAGCGGAGGTCGCCGCCGCAGCGGCGATGGCAAGCGTCATTGTGAGGATTCGGTTCATGGCTGTTGGCAGTCCAGGATGAAGCCGACCCAGGCGTCATGGAGGCGCCCATCGGATTCCGGGTCGGCGGGGCGGGGTGGCAGCACGCCGACGGCAAGGCTGGAAATGGTGGCCCCGCCGCCGCATTTTTCCATCGACTCCAGGGTGGCCTTGCCCAGCGCCTGCTCGATGGCCAGGTATTTGGGCGTCATCCGGGAGAAACGCACCGGCAGCAAGGCCGGGTCACGCGGAAAGCCGCTGTTGCCTTCGTTGAGGCGCTCGTAGAAGACGCGCTGGACCTCGCCCCGCGACAGGTCCTCTTCCAGGGCGAACTCGAACTCCGGAGCGGCCGGGCAAGTAATCACCCTGCGGAACACCGTGCCCTCGGCGTGCACCACCGACCGCTGGGCTTCTGTGCGCCCTTCCGGCGACCACGAGACCGGGGTGGCCTGCCGACCGTCGGGGCAGCTGTGCTGCAGGGCCTGCCACATCGCGTAATCCGCGTCGTTCCAGCTGGCATCCCGCCGGGATTCGGCGACCAGCTCGTAGGTGCGGCCCTCGGTGTCGCTGCCGCTGAGCTCGTTGCGTGTGACGCCCTCGAACTTGCTGGCGAGTTTCGCGACGTCGCGCGGGGTGATGGGCAGCTTTTCGATGCCGCAACCCGTGAAGATCGTGGCCAGGGCCAGCATGGCGACAACCGTGCTTCGCATCATGTGCCGTTCTCCGCTTGTTTCTCGATGGCTTCGCGAAGCACTTCTTCCATGGGCCTGGCCCCGACGCACTCCGCAATGAAACCCAGGTAACTCTCCCCGCCGTGCTCCGTGGGGTCGGCAGGGGCCTGCGGGTTCGTGCCCATCATCACGTCCCGGACGACCACGCCTTCAGGGCACTTCTTCACCAAGGCGTAGGTCCAGCCACCGATGGTGTTTTCGATCTGTCTGAACTTCGGCATGTACTCCGACCCGGACACGGCCACCACCATTGGCCGCGAGCTCTCCTTCATCCCGGTCTTCATCAGCCGGTCGTACATGAAGTCGGTCGCCTCCATGTGACCCAGCGTCGAGGGGAACTCGAATTCGAAGCCGGGCCGGGCCGGACACAGCACGGTTTCGACAAACTCCGTTCCCGCGGGATGTTCGCGGGAGTGGCCGTCCGTGGTGTCCCTGTCGATCTCGGGTTCGGACTCGACTGAATCGGGAATCTGGCCATCCGGGCAATGGCCGTTGAACTCGCGCGAGATCGCGCGGCTCGCGTCGATCCAAGAGGCGGGTCGGCGCGATTCCACGCTGTATCTGTATCGGGTGCCGTCCTCGCCCTGCGCGACGATTTCGCGGCTTGGAGTCCCCAGCGAGTCGGCGGCGCGCAGGGCGTCCTTCGGCGTCAGTGGGATCTTGTCCGCGATGTCACAGCCG
>CAZXTV010000191.1:0-4371 GCA_964643705.1 uncultured Arenimonas sp.
CACCTGGGCGCCGATCATGAGCGGCACGCAGACGCTGCACCTCGGCGGCTGGGTCAGCCACGAGAACGCCAACGCCGGCTCGGCCAACCTGTCGGCCTCGGCCAACTACGCCGGCCGTCGCGGTCCGTCGCAGACCATCGCCACCACCACCGGCGCCAGCCGCAACCAGGTCGACGCCTACGGCCTCGAGCTCGCCGGCCAGTTCGGCCCGATGTTCTTCCAGTCCGAGTACGTGACCTCCAGCTTCGGCCAGCCGATCGGTCCGGACCAGGACGTCGACACCTACTACGTGCAGGGCAGTTGGATGCTCAACGGCGGCCAGAAGGTCTACAAGCCGGCCACCGGCGTGTTCGGTTCGCCGAAGGTCGGCGACGCCGGCCTGTGGGAGCTGACGGCGCGCTACGACCACATCGAGAACTCGGACCTGGTCAACCGCGAGGCCGAGTCGATGATCCTGGGCGTGAACTACTACATCAACTCCAACCTGCGCGTGATGTTCAACTACACGCAGGGCGAGAACGAAGTGACCGGCGACGAGACCGGGCAGTACGCGATCCGGACCCAGTTCAACTTCTGATCCTCCGGGGCGTGACGCAATCCCCCAA
This sequence comes from uncultured Arenimonas sp., assembly GCA_964643705.1. Taxonomy (GTDB): domain Bacteria; phylum Pseudomonadota; class Gammaproteobacteria; order Xanthomonadales; family Xanthomonadaceae; genus Arenimonas. The sequence continues at coordinate 606 of CAZXTV010000191.1, forward strand.
AGACCCCGGCCCCGGCCGGGGTCTTTTCTTGTGGAGCACGAGCCGTAGCTTCGCTGTCACGGGACGGAAAGAAACTGGGACGACTCACGGGGAGGTTATCCATGGCCAAGATGCAATTGACGCCGGATCTCAGGCGCTGGGTCATCGACCAGGCGCGGCATGGCCAGGCGCCTGCCGCCGTGGTCGGCGCGCTGCAGTCGCAGGGATGGGACGAGGAGGTTGCCCTGGACGCGGTTCAGGCCGCGCTGCACGAGTACCTGGTCGAACACGCCCGGGAGAACGGCCTGCCCGAGCCCGTCGGCGTCCCCGAACCGATGGAACGCGGCGGCCCGCACCTGCTGGACGGCGGCGATCGACGGGTGCCCGTGCTTGGCCATCTGCTGGCGCCGCGCGTGGTCATCCTGGGCAGCGTGCTCTCGGACCAGGAGTGCGACGAGATGGTGGCCCTGTCGCGGGCGAAGCTGACGCGCTCGGAAACCTTCCTGCTCGACGAGGGCGTCAGCTCCGTCCATGAGGGCCGGACCAGCGACGGCATGTTCTTCCTGCGCGGGGAGAACGAGCTCTGTCGCCGCATCGAAGCCAGGTTGGCCGCGCTTTGCCAATGGCCGGTCGAGAACGGCGAGGGGCTCCAGGTGCTTCGCTACGGCCCGGGCGCCGAGTATCGCCCGCACTACGACTACTTCGACCCATCCAAGCCCGGCACCGCCGGCATCCTCAAGCGTGGTGGCCAGCGCGTCGCGACGATCGTGATCTACCTGAATACACCGGAGCGGGGCGGCGAGACGACGTTTCCGGATGCGGGCTTCGAGGTCGCGCCGGTCAAGGGCAACGCGGTGTTCTTCAGCTACGACCGGCCGCACCCGATGACGAAGACGCTGCACGGCGGGGCGCCGGTCGTGGCGGGCGAGAAATGGATCGCCACCAAGTGGCTGCGCGCCGGCGCGTACGCCTGATCAGAAGCGCAGCGTGGCGCTGACGCCCGAAGATCCGGCGTCCAGCTGAACCTCCTGTGGGCCGTTGCCGGCGACCCGCTGCTGCTCCAGCCAGGCGAACAGAAGGTCCGGCGGCGACGGCGCCAGCCTGATCTCCACCTCGCCATCCACCGACTCCGCGCCGATCACGTCCAGCCCGATGGCTCTGGCGCTGTTGGCCAGGGCGGTCGCCGTCGGCGCGGCGCGTTCGACTTGGGCAGGCAGGGACTGGAGCGCCATCAAATAGGGGCCGATGGCCGCCTCCTCGGCAACCGCCGCGGCATGCCGCGCACGCGCCTCGCCGGACCAGTCCTGCAGCGGCCGCGCCGCGGCAAACCAGTACAGGAAGGCAACGATGGCCGCAGCCATCAGGGCGAGCATTCGGCGCTCGCGAGGCGAGCACGCCGCCCAGCGGTCCAGGATGGAGTTGTTCATCGGGCATCACTCAGCAGGAGGGTGGTGGTCCAGCCGGCGGGCGCCGGCTCGCTGTCCTGTTCCGACAGCGCGATGCCACGGCGGGCCAGGGCGTCGCGCATCTGGTCGATCTGTCCCGTCTGCCCGTAGGCCAGCCGGGCGCCCATGACGCCGTCGGCGTCCAGAGTCAGGGAGAGCAGTTGGGTCCCCGGGACTTCCGACTGCGCTTCAACCAGGGCCGAGGCCATCACGCCGAACCGGTCCGGGGCCATCCGTCTTGCCAGCTCGGCGCGGGCGCGGGCCAGCGGTCGCGCGGGACCCGTGGCCGCCGGGGCGACGGCGGCCAGCGCATGGTCGGCGCGGGCCAGGGCCCGCGAAGCGCCGATTTCGTGGCGGGTCGCCTGTGCCGCCAGGATCAGCAGTGGCGCCAGCAGCACGGCGGCGGCAAGCGTGACCAGGCGTCTGGTCGGCACGGTCTGGTGGCCTCGGGCCGCCTCGGGCGCCGGGGAGAGGTCCAGCGGGGCAGGGCCCGCGGCGCCCTGCAGCAACCGGCGATGCAGATGCCCCGGATCCGCGGGCGCCTGGACGCTGGCCGGGCCCAGGACATGGGCCGCCAATCCCGCTTCGGCGCTGAATGCGAAGTCATGGCCGCGAGCGCGGACGAGCCTGTCGTCGGCTGCCACGGCCGGCGGGTCGCCGGCGGAGACCTCGGGCAGCAGCAGGCAGTCCGGAACGATCACGTCGGGCTGGAAGCCCTGTGCGGCGGCCCGGGCAAGCCATCGCTCCCGCGCGGCCTCCGTGAAAACCGCCACCCAACGTGCCTCGTCGCCGTCGCCCAAGGCCATCCGGAGTCCCTGCCTGGGCTCCGACAGCTGGTTCGCGAGCTGGTGCCACGCGGCGGCCCGGGCCTGCGCCGGCGTCGCCGCCTTAACCGGCGACCAGTGCAGCACCACGTCGCAGGCGGGAACCACCAGGATGCGCCTGGGCGAAGGCCCGGCATCGGCCGGCGCCGCCAGCGCCTGGCCGCGCCCATCGGCAAATAGTTGGACACCGGGGTGGTCGGCGTCGGCGGAGAGGACCAGCAAGTGCAGCGAGGTGTTCATTCGTCGTGGGTCCAGCGTCGGGCGTGGGCGCGGGTGCGACCCGCCTCGTCGATTTCCAGCAGGCTGCTCATCACCACCTCGGCATCGAGGTGGCGGACCTGGGCATTGATGTTGAAGTAGCGGGTGCGCAGCGAGGACTGCGCCAGCACGGAGTCATCGGGCGCGGATTCCGCCAGCTCGGGCCTTCCCCAGAATGCAGCTACGTCGGGCCAGCCCGCGCCTGGACGCGCAGCGATGGCCTGTCGTGCCGCCTGCAGCGACAGGCGCCCTTCGGTCAGCGCGACCAGCTGCAGCGCGTCGTCGGCGGCAAGCGTGTTCAGGTTGACCGGAGTCGGCGCCGTGGTCGGCAGCGCGCAGACATGCGGCCGCAGGCGTTCGTACACCGCGGCATCGAAACCCTTGATCGCGCGCAGCTCGCTCACTTCCGACAGCAGCGTGCCGGCGGTTCGGTAGGGTTGGCCGGAGGCGAGGTAGGCCGGATCCTCGGCGCCCGCGCGACCTGGCGCATCATCCGTGTCGATCCAGTCCGCCAGCGCATCCGCGAGGGCCCGGGCGCGGGCCGGCGGCAGCGACACCGCCTCGGCCAGGCTCCGGAACTGGCGAACGCCGGTCTCACGGCGCAGCAGGATTTCTTCCGCGCCTTCCACGACGCTGTTGAGGTTGAAGCAGGCGGTCGCGTCCTCGACGGTGGCCTGAAGCATGCCGTGCTCGAGCGGGAAGGCCAGCGCGCGCCCGTTCCAGCCGCCCTCGAGCGTCGTGCGCTGTCGGTCGCGGCGCCAAAGCAAGTGCAACTGGTTCGCGGCAAGCGACTCCGCACCGAGCGCGAACCACTGCGCCTGCGCCTGGGCTTCGGCGTTGCCGGCGCGTCGCTGGCTGAAGCGGATGTCGTCGAGCACGGCGACCAGCACGACCGACATCACCGCCACCAGCAGCAGCACCGTCAGCAGGGCGACGCCGGTTTGGCGCCGGCGGCTCACGGCTGCTGTCCCGCGAGCAGGAACACCTGCCGGATCTCGCCGACGCCATCCAGCGCAAGCCTTATCTCGACCGCGTCGGGGACGGAGGCGCGCCCGCCGGGCCAGGCCGGACTCCACTGGTTGTGGTGGCGATACGCCAGTCGCAGGGAACGGACGCCGCGCAGCACCACCTGGGGCGGCCGATCGCCGGCGCCGTCCAAGGCATGGCCGATGGACCGTTCGAGGCGGTCTTCCACCAGGCGGTAGGTCACGCGCTCCATCGACGCGCGCGGCAGTGATTCGGGATTCTCGATGCCGCGCC
>CAZXTV010000192.1:0-4360 GCA_964643705.1 uncultured Arenimonas sp.
GGCTCGGCAAGGGTTACCTGCGATGAAAAGGTTTTCCTGCTGGCCGAAAACCAGAGCACATACATCCCCCTGGGCAGCAAACACCGCCTGGAAAACCCCGGCAAGGTTCCCCTGGAGTTAATCGAGGTTCAGTCCGGAAGTTACCTCGGAGAGGACGACATCGTGCGTTTCGAGGATGTTTACGGGCGTTAGCGGAACTGAACCCGATATCGGGGCCGGGCAAGCCGCGGAGAAAATTTCCCGAAAAGCTTTTCTCGTCAAAATGGACTGCTAGCCTGTCAGCCTCTGTCCTGTCCGGCGTCGCAGTCCGTTTCCTTATCTATGGATTATTTGCAACTCTGGCAAGAACTTGAGCCCAGGCACTGGACGCGCGCGGCGTTTTCGCTGGCCGTGGTGGCCCTGCTGACCCCGCTCACCCTGCCCCTGGCCCGGCGCTGGGGCCTGCTCGACTGCCCGGGTGGTCGCAAGCAGCACGACTGCCCGATACCGGTTACCGGCGGGGCAGTGATCCTGCTGGCGGTGGTAGCCGGTTTCTTCCTGTTCGAACCCAACTGGAACCTGCGCGTGGCCGGCTTCCTGGCCGGCGCCGTGATGCTGGTGGTCGTGGGCCAGCTGGACGACAAGTACGACCTGCGCTGGACCCTGCGCATCGGCGCCCAGGCAGTGACGGCCCTGCTGCTGTACTGGCTGGCCGGGGTGAAGGCGCACAACCTGCAGGACATCTTCGGGTTCGGGGCCGCCAACATCGGCCTGCTTTCGCTGCCGCTTACCGTCTTTGCAGTGGTGGGCATCATCAATGCCCTGAACATGGCCGACGGCGTCGACGGCCTGGCCGGCACGCTGGCCCTGGTTTCGCTGCTGCTGTTCACCAGCTTCGCCCTGTATGCCGGCGACACCGACCTGGCCGTGCGCCTGCTGTCGTTGGCGGCGGCCGTGGTGGGTTTCCTTATCTGGAATACGCGCCTGCCCTGGCAGCCGCGGGCCCGGGTTTTCCTGGGCAATGGCGGCAGCATGCTGCTGGGTTTCATCATCGCCTGGGCGGCGCTGCGGCTTACCCAGAACCCGGCGCACCCGGTGTCGCCGGTGCTGGCCCCCTTCACCCTGGCCCTGCCGCTGATCGACTGCCTGGTGCTGATGGTGCGCCGCTACCGCCGCGGCGCCTCGCCATTCAAGGCCGACCGCAACCACATGCACCACCTGCTGCTCGACGCCGGCTACCGGCCCTTCCTGGTGGTGGCGCTGATGGCCGGCGGCTCCCTGCTGCTGGGCATCGCCGCCGCGACGGCCATCAAGCTGGGCGTATACCGCCCGGTGCTGGTGGGCTGCTTCCTCATCCTGGTGATGGGCTGGTACATCTTCACCCGCAGCCGTGCGGTCGCCGTGGCCCGCCTGCGCCGCCTGCGGGGCGGTGGCCCGGCCCCGGAATCGGCGCTGCAGGCCGCACGCGAGGCCGGCGAGAACTGATGATCGACCTGCACTGCCATATCCTGCCGGGCATCGACGATGGCCCGACCAGCCTCGAGGTGTCCCTGGCCATGGCCCGGCAGGCCGTGGACGACGGCATCCATTTCACCGCCTGCACGCCGCACATCTACCCGGGCCTGTACGAAAACAACCGGGCCGGCATCGAACAGGCCGTGGAAGATTTCCGGGCCGAACTGGCTGCCGCGAAGATTCCGCTGCAGCTGGGCGTGGGCGCCGACACCCACCTGGCGCCCGACCTGGTGGGCAGCATCCGCAGCGGCCGCGTGCCCACGATCTGCGGCAGCCGCTACCTGCTGCTGGAACCGCCGCACCACGTGGCGCCGCCGCGTTTCACCGACTCGGTGTTCACGCTGATGGCCGCCGGCTACGTGCCGGTGATCACCCACCCCGAGCGCCTTAGCTGGATCGAGGACCACTACGCCGTCTTCGGCGACCTGGTGAAGCAGGGCGCCTGGATGCAGCTCACCGCCGGCAGCCTGACCGGCCGCTTCGGCAAGCGGCCCCAGTACTGGTCCGAGCGCATGCTCGACGAAGGCCTGGTGCACATCCTGGCCACCGACTCGCACCACTGCGACAAGCGCCCGCCGCTGCTGGCCGAAGGCCGCGACGCCGCGGCCCGCCGCCTGGGCGCGCAGGAAGCCCGCCACCTGGTCGACACCCGCCCCCAGGCCATCCTGGACGACCTTTCGCCGGCCGCCGTGCCGCCCCTGCCCGACGTGCCAAAACCGGGGTCCCGCAAGCCGGGGCTTTGGCAGCGGCTGTTCGGCAGCCCATAATCCCCCTCCCCCCAAAGAGCCGACCTATATGAACAACATCGTGCTCCGGAGCCTGCTCGGCTTGCTCCTCATGGCTTTTGTGGCGGGCTGCGCCAGCTCTTCCGCCAACTCGGTGCGCAGCGGCACGTCCAAGGCCGTCACCGCCACCACCGAACTGGGCGTGCCCGACAGCACCAGCGCCTCGGGCGCTTATACCGGCGCCTCGGAATACCGGGTCGGCGCCCAGGACCTGCTGGAGATCAATGTCTTCCAGGTCACCGAACTCAACCGCACCGTGCGCGTCAACAGCAACGGCCAGTTGTCCCTGCCGCTGGTGGGCGTGGTGCAGGCCGGCGGCAAGACCGTGCAGGAACTGGAGCGGGAGATCGCCGCGAAACTCAGCGAAACCTACCTGCAAAACCCCCAGGTCAGCGTCTTCGTCAAGGAATTCACCAGCCAGCGCGTGACGCTGGAAGGCGCGGTGAGGAAGCCAGGCATCTACCCGGTAACGGGCCGGACGAGCCTGCTGCAGGCCATCGCCCAGGCCGAAGGCGTCACAGAGTTGGCCAACCTCGACGGCGTGGTGGTCTTCCGCACCATCGACGGCGAAAAGATGGCGGCGGTATTCAGCCTCAGCCAGATCCGCGCCGGCGATGCAGTTGACCCGCAAATCTATGGTGACGACATCGTCGTCGTGGACCAGTCGGGCACCAAGACCGGCTTGCGCAACATCCTGCAGACACTCCCGCTCTTCAATATCTTCAGCCCGTTCTGACGGCGCCTGTGAGGACCATGACGCATGTCTGAAAACAACGAACAGGGCGATCGCGGGCAGTTGCCCGCGCCGCAGACGCCGGACGAGCGCCACCAGGCGATGGCCATCGCGCGCCAGCAGGCCCTTAGCCTGGACGTGCGCACCCAGGAGCCCGACGACAAGGACGAGATCGACCTGCTGAGCTACTGGCGCATTCTGGTCAAGCGCCGCTGGACCGTGCTGGGCGCGCTGGGCATAGTGCTGGCCAGCGCCCTGGTGGGCACGCTGCTGATGACGCCGATCTACCGGGCGACCACGTCGATGCAGATCGACCGGGAAACGCTGCAGGTCGTGGAAGTCGAAGGCATCAGCCCGGTGGAAGGTGGCGCCGACCGCGATTTCTACCAGACCCAGTACGAACTGCTGCAGAGCCGCGCCTTGGCCCAGCGGGTCGCTTCCCAGCTTGGCCTGGCCGAGGGCAGCATGCTGGAGCGCCTGAATCCGCCTTCGCCCTGGCAGGCATTGAAGGGCCTGGTCAGCGGCGGCGACGACGAAGAGGCCGTGACCGAGGCCGAAGCCAACCAGCGTGATGCCGCGGCCACCGCCTACATCATGCGAGGCCTGACGGTCGAGCCGGTGCGCAACTCGCGCCTGGTGCGCGTGCATTTCGACAGCCCCGACCCGGATTTCAGCGAGCGCGCTTCCAACGCCATCGCCGAGGCCTTCATCGCCAGCAACCTCGAGCGCCGTTTCGATTCTTCCGGCTATGCCAAGACCTACCTGGAAGACCGGCTGGAAGAGCTGAAGCTCAAGCTCGAGGATTCCGAGCGGCAGCTGGTGGCGTTTGCCCAGCAGGAACAGATCGTCAGCAGCGGCGAAGGCAGCGCCAACCTGAGCGAACAGAACCTGGGCAGCCTGAACGCCGCGCTGGCCGAAGTGCGCCGCGACCGCATCCGCGCCGAATCGCGCTGGCGCCAGGCCCAGGCCAGCAAGGGCACGGTGCTGCTGGGCGAGATCGGCGAAAACTCGATCATCCAGTCGCTGCAGGAACGCCTGGCCACGCTTCAAGCCGAATACCAGGACAAGCTGCGGCTCTACAAGCCCGGCTATCCGCTGATGGAGCAGCTCAAGGGCCAGATAGAGGAAGTGCAGCGCCAGATCGCCGGCGAAGTGGCCAACATCAAGTCGGCCATCCAGGCCGAGTTCCTGGCGGCCCAGGAACAGGAACGCCTGCTGGCCGAGCAGATGACCGGCCTGAAGACCGAAGTGCTGGACCTGCAGGGGCGCTCGATCCAGTACAACATCTTCAAACGCGAGGTCGACACCAACCGCCAGCTTTACGACGGCCTGCTGCAGCGTTACAAGG
>CAZXTV010000193.1:0-4332 GCA_964643705.1 uncultured Arenimonas sp.
ATCGTTCTGCGGGCGCGGGCGCTGCAGCGTCAGCGCGGTGAAGATGTGCAGCCGGATCGAACGGTCGGCGATGGCCAGGCCGGTCAAGGCGTTGACGAGGGTGTTCGCCTTGCCTAGCCCGAGCGGCAAGGCCAGCCGGATGTCGCCGCCGGTCTTCTCGACGATGCGCCGGGCGACGGCCTTGGCGTCGGACAGGATCAGCGGCCCGCCCGCCATGTCAGGTCAGGTCCTGCCAGCCTGGATCCGGGCGGAAGCGTTCGCCGTGGCGCTCGGCCAATTCCTTCAGGCGTGCCACGACGGCGTCGACCCCACGCGACTTCGCGTAGTGCATCGGCCCGCCGCGGAACGGCGCGAAACCGGTGCCGAAGATCATCGCGCCGTCGACCTGATCGCTGTCGCGGGCGACACCCTGGCGCAGGCATTCGACGCAGGCATCCAGGATGGGCAGGATCAACCGGTCGGTGATCTCGTCGTAGGCGCCGTCTATCGTCACCTTGTCCTTCTGCGCCTTGCCGTCCTTCCAGTCGTAAAAGCCGCGGCCCGACTTCTTGCCCACGTCCCCGTTCTCGACCTTGGCGGACAGCCAGCCGGGCATGTCGACCAGGGGCTTGGCCAGGCCGGATTTCAGGCTCTCGGCGACGTGCAGGCAAATGTCCAGGCCGATCTGGTCGGCCAGCTCGATCGGGCCCATCGGCATGCCGAAGGCTTCGGCCGCGGCGTCGATGGCCTCCTTCTCGTGACCTTCCTCGATCAGCTGGATCGCCTCCAGCAGGTAGGGCGTCAGCGCCCGGTTGACCAAGTAGCCCGGATGATCGCCGACCCGCGCGGGCAGCCGCCCGATCGCGCCGCAGAAGGCCGCCAGGCCATTGAGGACCGTGCCGTAGACAGTGTCGTGGCTGACGATCTCGACCAGCTGCATCTTGGCCACCGGATTGAAGAAGTGCAGCCCGGCAAAGCGGCGCGGCCGCTTCAGGCCCCTGGCCAGCTCGGTGATCGACAGCGACGAACTGTTGGTCGCCAGGGTCGCGGTCGCCTGCATCCGCGGCTCGGTCTCGGCGTAGATCTGGCCCTTGACCTTGGCATCCTCCGGGCCGGCTTCGATCACCAGATCGGCCTTGGCGATGCCCAGCCCTTCGGGATCGGGCATCAGCCGGTCCAGCGCGTCGCGGGTCTCGATGGCGCTCAAATGCCGGTCCTTGCAGACATCGTTCGCGCGCCGCATCGCCGCGCCCAGCGCCTCGCGGTCGGGGTCCGACAGGGTCACGGTCTTGCCCTTGAGCGCGCACCAGGCGGCGATCTCGCCGCCCATGGTGCCGGCGCCGATCACATGCACATGCGCCACGCCGTCCTCGCCGTGGCCTTCCTTCTTCAGCGCCTGCTGCAGGAAGAACACCCGCACCAGGTTCCTGGAGGTCTCGCTGGTCACGAGTTCGGCAAAGGAGGTGATCTCGGCCTGCTGCATGGCGCTGCGGTCGCCGCCATGCTCCTCCCACAGGCGGATCAGCGCATGGGGTGCGGGATAGTGATCGCTGGGCGCGCGGTCCTCCACGGTGCTTCGCATCCTGCGCGCGACGAGGTTGCGGGCGACCGAAAGCGACAGGGCGCGCTCCTTCAGGCTGGGCCCGTCCTTCTTGCGGTCTTCGCCGATGGCCGCGCGCACGGCCGCCTCGACATGGCGCTCCTCGATCACCGCCTCGACAATGCCCAGCGCCTTGGCCTTGCCCGTGTGCGCGGTCTTGCCGGTCAGCATCAGCGTCATGGCCTCGATCGGATCGATCCGCTCGGTCAGGCGGAAGGTGCCGCCCAGCCCGGGGTGCAGCCCGAGCTGGACCTCAGGGAATCCGAAGCTGGCGCCATCGACTGCGAGGATGCGGTCGCAGGCCAGCGCGATCTCGAGGCCGCCGCCGAGCGCCTGGCCGTGAACGACGCAGACCGTCGGGCAGGCCAGCGCCTCGAGCCGGTCAAGCACGGCATGCCCCCGCCGCAGCATCGCCTTGAAGTCGTCGGCGTCCTTCAGGTCGCGGAACATCGTGATGTCCGCGCCGACGGCGAAACCGCCGGGCTTGGCCGAGCGGATCACGACGCCCTTGGGCAGCTTCCCTGGGTCCTGCGCGATCGCATCGAGCTGGCGGTCCAGTCCCTCCAGAACCTCGCGCGAGATGGTGTTGGCCCCGGCCCCTTCGACATCCAGCGCCAGCCACAGGACGCCTTGCGCATCGCGGGCGGCGCGCCACGGCCCGTCGCGTTCGGCGTCGCGGGCAGGGCCCAGTTCGAGCCAGGTCTCGCCCAGATGGTTCAGCACGATTCCCGTCATGACACCGCCTCCAGCAACATGGCCCCACCCAGGCCGCCGCCGATGCACTCGGTCGCGATGCCGCGCGTCAGGCCCTTGCGCTTCATCGCGTTGGCCAGGTGCAGCACGATGCGGTTGCCGCTCGTGCCCACCGGATGCCCGAGCGAGATCGCGCCGCCGTCGACGTTCAGCCGGCCGTGGTCGATGGGTCCGAAGGCGCCGTCCAGGCCCAGCACCTGCTTGCAGAACGCCTCATCTTCCCAGGCGGCCAGGCAGGCCAGCACCTGCGCGGCAAAGGCCTCGTTCAACTCCCACAGGTCCACGTCGTCGCGGCTCAGGCCCTGGCGCCGGGTGATCGCCGTCGAGCACAGCACCGGCCCCAGCCCCATGATCGACGGATCGAGCGCCGACCACTCGCTGTCGACAATGCGCGCCAGCGGCGTCAACCCATGTTCGTTCACCGCCTTCTCGGAGGCGACGATGACCCAGCAGGCGCCATCGGTGATCTGGCTTGCATTGCCCGCGGACACCTTGCCGTAGGGCTTTTCGAAGACCGGGCTCAGCTTGGCCAGCGCCTCCACGCTGCTGTCCGGGCGCACGCCGTCGTCGTGGTCGTAGACCGCACCGTCGCGGTCGAAGGCGGGGGTCAGCTCGCCCGCCAGCCAGCCTTCTTCGTGCGCCCGTGCCAGGCGCTGGTGGCTTTGCACCGCGTAGGCGTCGGCCTGTTCGCGCGTGATGCCGAAACGATGCGCCAGGATCTCGGCCGTCTGGCCCATGCTCAGCGCGCTGATCGGGTCGGTCAGTCCGCGTTCGAGGCCGATGATCGGCTTGAAGAAGTTCGCGCGCAGCCCCGCCAGTTGCGACGCCGTGTCCAGGGGGCCGTCGGCGGTCGCCAGCCCGGCGTACCACTCGACCGCTTCCTGGCGCAGCACCAGCGGTGAATGGCTCAGCGCCTCGGCGCCGCCGGCCAGGACCAAGTCGTGCCCGCCGTCCCGGATGTAGCGGTAGGCGGTGTCGATCGACTGCATGCCCGAGCCGCAGTTGATCTGCACCGTGAAGGCCGGCATCTGTGCCCCCATGCCCAGCCGCAGCGCGGCGACCCGGGCCGGATTCATCTCGTCGGCGATGACGTTGACGCAGCCCAGGATGACCAGGTCGAAGGCATCGCGCGCGAAGGGCTGGCGCATCAGCAGCGGGCGGCCGCACTGCACGGCCAGGTCCACCGGCGTGAACGGCCCCGGCTTGCCCCTGGCCCTGATGAACGGGGTCCGCGCACCATCGACGAGGTAGACGGGACGATGGTTCATGGTGCGGCCTTTCCCGATGGCTGAGGATCGATCATGCGGTCACCAGCATAGCAGCATCTGATTAGCGATGAACCTCAGCAACCCTGATCCCGCGCTCCGGTCGCCTCGGCGCAGCCACCAAGGCGCGCAGCAGGCTGCCGAGGATGGCGCGCATGTCGTAGCGGCGGTTGAAGCGGAACTGCACCTCGGCCAGGTAGCGGTAGCCGTACTTGGCGAACTTGATCGCGTGGTAGGTGCCGGTCAGGGCGGTCTTGGCGTTGCCGATCAGCGTGTTGATGGCCCGGAACTTCTCGTTGAGCACGCTGGCCTTGCCGCCGCCGGTGATCTCGCGATCGTGGACAGCGCCCAAGCTGGAGGCCACGGTGAAGCAACCCAGCCCATCGGAGACCGCCGTCAGCGGCAGCATCGTGCTGGCGGCGAAGAAGTCCTCCAGCGCCGCCTTCGTGAACGGCCGCATCGACAGGCACGCCAGGTGGGGCTGGCCGTCCTCGGTCGTCTGCACCGCGGCCACGAAGGGGACCTTGTTCTCCGAGCCACGCCCGGCCTTGCCGCCGCTGCGCTCCCCGCCAAGGTAGGCGTCGTCGACCTCGACGCGCCAGGTGAGGTGGCGATCGGATTCCGCCAGCCGCATCGCCTCGAGCAGCTTGTGCTTGACCAGCCACGCCGTGCGGTAGCACACGCCGAGCTGGCGCTTGAGCTCCAGCGCCGAGACGTTGTTCTTGGACTGGGTCA
>CAZXTV010000194.1:0-4324 GCA_964643705.1 uncultured Arenimonas sp.
GCCTCGTACTGGTCGAACTGCGCCGCCAGGCGGGCGGTGCGCTCGTCGAAGCGCTTGCGGTCGTCCTCGGTCCACCAGTTTTCCATGTTGCCGCTGGCGTCGAACTTGCTGCCCTGGTCGTCGAAGCCGTGCAGCATCTCGTGGCCGATCACCGCGCCGATGCCGCCGTAGTTGAGCGCGTCGTCGGCGTTCACGTCGAAGAAGGGCGGCTGCAGGATCGCGGCCGGGAACACGATCTCGTTCGCGGTGGAGCGGTAGTAGGCGTTCACCGTCTGCGGGCTCATGCCCCACTCGCTGCGGTCGACCGGCTTGCCGATCTTGTCGAGCATGTAGCGGTAGTTGAAGGCCGAGGCGGCGAGCAGGTTGCCGGCGTAGCTGTCGTCCGAAACTTCCAGGCCGCTCCAGTCGCGCCACTTGTCCGGGTAGCCGACCTTGGGCGTGAACGAGGACCACTTCTCGATGGCCTTGGCCTTGGTGTCCTGGCTCATCCATTCCAGGTTTTCCAGGCGCGACTTCAGGGCGGTCATCAGGTTGCCGACCAGCTCTTCCATCTTGGCCTTGGATTCGGGCGGGAAGGCCTGTTCGACGTAGAGCTGGCCGAAGCCTTCGCCCATCGAACCGTTGAGCGCACCCAGCACGCGCTTCCAGCGTTCCTGCATTTCCTGCTGGCCGCGCAGGGTCTTGCCGTAGAACTCGAAGTTGCGTTCGGCGAAGGCGTTCGACAGGTAGGGCGAGGCCTCGTCGATGGTGCGGAAGCGCAGCCAGGTCTTCCAGGTCTCGAGCGGCACGTCGGCCAGCATCGCGTCGACTTCCTTGAAGAAGCTGGGCATCGGCAGCGAGAAGGTCTGCGGCGCCTCGACGTCGAGCGCGGTGAAGAACTGCGTCCAGCTGAAGTTGGGCGTGCTGGCGTCGGCGTCGGCCAGCGACACCGGGTTGTAGCGCTTGGCCGGGTCGCGCAGTTCGAGGCGGCCCAGGGAGGCTTCGGCCAGGCGGGTTTCAAAGGCCAGTACGTCCTGCGCCTGCGCCTTGGCGGTGGCTTCGTCGGAACCGGCCAGCTGCATCAGCGCGGCCACGTGTTCGACGAAGGCGGCGCGGGCGGCCTTGTAGTCCTCGCGGTCTTCCAGGTAGTAGGCGCGCTCGGGAAGCGACAGGCCACCCTGGCTGGCGTAGGCGATGTTGGTGGTGGAGTCGTTGTAGTCGGCCATCGCGTAGAAGCCGAACAGCATGCCCTGGCCGCGGGCGTAGGCTTCGCCGATGTAGGCGGGGATGTCGGCGTTCGCCGACAGGGCTTCGATGCGGTCGAGCTCGGACTGCACCGGCGACAGGCCGGCGGCTTCGATCGCCGCCTCGTCCATGCCGGCGGCGAAGAAGTCGCCGACCTTCTGTTCCATGCTGCCCTGCGGCCATTCGGCGGCCGCGGCGGCCTTGGCGATCTCGTGCTGCACCTGCAGCGAACGTTCACCCAGCGCCGGGAAGGCGCCCCAGGTGGTGCGGTCGCCCGGGACCGGGTTGGCGGCAAGCCACTTGGAGTTCACGAAACCGTTGAAGTCCTGGCAGGCCTCGATGCTGGTGTCGAGGTCCTCGACCTTGAGTGCGATCGGCTGCTGTCCGACCTGGGCCAGGTCGACCTGCAGCTTCGGCGCCTCCGGCGCGGGTGCGGGGGTGGTGGCGACGTCGGCGGTGTTGTCGGCCTGCTGGCACGCGGCCAGGGCAATGGAAACGGAAAGTGCCAGGGCGAGCGGCTTGAGGCGGATCATGGGCGGAACCTTTGCATGGGACGAAGCTGCCCAGACTAGGGCATGCGGCCGGTCGGCGGGTAGGCCAGAGGTCATGGGTGGGACTGGCGGCGACGCCCGCGGCTCTGTTACGGTCGGAGCGTTGGTCCTGGACTCCCATGCTCTTGAAGCCCCGTCTCCAGACCCGCAGTCACGCCGGTGGCCTCGTTTCGCATCGGCTTTCTGATGGTCCTAGCGCCGCTCCCTTCACGTGCATGAACGCGATCGCCCCGGCGATCGCCTGGCCGTCCCGGCCCCCCATGAACCGTGAACGAGGAGTGTGGCAATGCGCGTATTGGCCTGTGATGGCATCCATGAAGACGGCCTGGACCTGTTCCGCAAGGCAGGCTGGACGGTAGAGACCAGCGAACCGATCAAAGACCCCAAGCTCCTGGCCGAAAAGCTGGCCGGCTTCGACGCCGTGCTGGTGCGCTCGGCGACCCCGGTGCCGGGCGAGGCCCTGGCCAAGGCCGGGCAGCTCAAGGTGATCGGCCGCGCGGGCGCCGGCGTCGACACCATCGACGTCGAGGCCGCCACCGCCCGCGGCATCGCCGTCATGAACGCGCCCGACGGCAATACCCTGGCCGCGGCCGAACACGCCATCTCGCTGCTGTTCGCGCTGGCGCGGCACGTGCCGCGTGCCGACGCCGGCATGAAGGCCGGCGAATGGCCCAAGGCCGGGCTGACCGGGTTCGAGCTCGAGGGCAAGAAACTCGGCGTGATCGGCCTGGGCCGCATCGGCGCCACCGTCGCTCGCAAGGCCCAGGGCTTCGGCATGGAAGTGGCTGCCTACGACCCCTTCCTTCCCGCCGCGGCCGCCGGCAAGGGCAGCGTGCCCCTGATGGCCCTCAACGACCTGCTGGCCTGGGCCGACGTGGTGACGCTGCACATCCCGCGCACCAAGGAAACCACCAACCTGCTCGACGAAACCCGGCTGCGCCTGCTCAAGCCCGGCGCCTTCGTGGTCAATGCCGCGCGTGGTGGCCTGCTCGACGAACAGGCCCTGCTCAAGCTGCTCGACGAAGGCCATCTCGCCGGCGCCGCGCTCGACACCTTCGCCACCGAACCCCTGCCCAAGGATTCGCCGCTGCGCAACCACCCGCGCCTGGTGCTCACCCCGCACCTGGGCGCCAGCACCGGGGAAGCCCAGCAGGCGGTCAGCACGATCCTGGCGCGGCAGATCATCGATTTCGTCGCCACCGGTGCGGTCGCCGGCTGCGTCAACCTGCCGCCGCTCACGCCTGAAACCGCCCGCGAAGTCGGCCCCTGGATGCCGCTGATGACGGCGCTTGGCAAGCTGGCCGGCCGGCTGGTGCCGGCGCCGGTGAAGCTGCACGTGACCTACGCCGGGCGCACCGAAGGCCTGGACACCCGGCCGCTGACGCGCCTGCTGGTGGCCGCGCTGCTGGGCCCGGCCTCGGGCCGCGTAACGCCGGTGAACGCCCTGCACGAAGCGGCGGCGCGTGGCCTGGAAGTCGCCGAAACCCTGGGCGGCGACGGCGACGGCTTCGACCGCCTGCTGCGCATCCGGGTCGAAGGTGCGGGCCAGTCCCGCGAGATCGAGGCGACCCTGCACCGCGGACCGCGCGTCGTGCGCCTGGACGGCGTCGAACTCGACTTCGACCCGCTGGCGCACGTGCTGCTGATGCGCAACGAGGACAAGCCCGGCGTCATCGGCCTGGTCGGTTCGCACCTGGGCGCAGCCGGCGTGAACATCGTCAACTTCTCGCTCGGTGCCACCGGGGACGGCGGCGCCGTCGCCGCGATCACCGTCGACCGCGAAGTCGCCGATGCCCAGCTGGCCTCGCTGCGCGGCATTCCCGGCATCGTTTCGATGGAGCAGCTGTGATGCGCGTCCTGCTTGCCCGCCACGGTGAAACCCCCTGGAACGCCGAAGGCCGCTACCAGGGCCAACACGACATCGCGCTGTCGGAAACCGGCGAGCGCCAGGCGCGGCTGCTTGGCGAGAGGCTGCGTAGTCTCCCGATCACGCGCGCGGTCGCGTCGCCGCTGTCCCGCGCGCGGCGCACGGCCGAACTCGCCCTGGGCGAAGAGCGCGCCGGCCAGCTAACGCTCGACCGCGACCTGCAGGAAATCGCCCACGGCGACTGGGAGGGTCTGCTGGCCAGCGAGATCCGCGCCCGCGATCCCAACCGCCTGCGCGCCTGGCGCGACTCCCCGGAAACCGTGCAGATGCCCGGTGGCGGCGAATCGATCGTGCAGGTGTTCGATCGCGCCTGGCCGGCCTTCGCCCGCGCCTGCGAAGGACTGGGCGAGGGCGACACGCTGCTGGTGGTGGCGCACGACGCGGTCAACCGCGTGATCCTTTGCCGCATCCTGGGCTTGCCGCTGTCGCGCCTTTGGTCTTTCCGGCAGGCGCCGACCACGCTCAACCTGCTCGAAGGCCCCGGCGCCGACGCGCTGGAGGTGGTGCGCCTGAACGACTGCAACCACCACACCCCGCTGTTCGGCGAGGCGGTGCACCGGGCCCTCTAGGCCCGGCGGCGGCGCAAGCGCAGTGCTTTTTCGGCCTCGAGCACCACGAGCAG
>CAZXTV010000195.1:0-4293 GCA_964643705.1 uncultured Arenimonas sp.
GGCTGACCACCATCTCGGTGGCGATGCCGGCGTGGTCGGTGCCCATCTGCCACAGGGTGTCGCAGCCGCGCATGCGCTGGTAGCGGATCAGCGCGTCCATCAGCGTGTGCTGGAAGGCGTGGCCCATGTGCAGGGTGCCGGTGACGTTCGGCGGGGGCAGCATGATGGTGTAGGGCTCGCCCTGGCCCGAGGGCTTGAAGCAGCCGGTGGACTCCCAATGGGCGTACCACTTGGTCTCGAAGGTGCTGGGCTCGAAGCTCTTTTCCATGGGGGCGGGTCGCTACCCCGGTGATTTGCCGGGGTTTTTGGGCTGAAAGGACGCGAATTCTATCAAGAATCAGGTAGTTAGTGCCTCGGTGGTTCGTCGGGAAAGCGGCGGGTGGCTTTCGCGGGTGGAGGCAGTGCGTGTTCACTTTCCCCGACACGCCGCAAGTACGTCCCTGTAGGCTCATCGTCGACATCCATGTCTCCGATGGTCGGGGAAAGTGAACACGCACTACCTCCTCAACCCCTTCGCAGCGCTTGCCACGAAATCTGAAGCGAGAAGCAAATCCAGAGCCGTACTCGCGCCGCTGGCCTTGGCCTTGCTATTGACCTTGGTCCGGACGCGGATCACACCGCCTCCACCCGCGAAGGCAGCCCGCAGCTCTTGACCTCTTAGACAGCCGCGAAGGCATCCCGCGTCAGGTTTTCGGGCACGCCGTCGGTGCAATGCACCTCGTCTTCGATCCGCACGCCGCCCCAGGGCAGCAGCTGTTCGACCTTGTCCCAGTTCACGGCCTTGCCTTCCGGGCGGGCCTTGAGCTTGGAAAGCAGCGTCGGGATGAAATACAGCCCCGGCTCGATCGTCACCACCATGCCCGGCTCCAGCACCCGGGTCATGCGCAGGAAGGGGTGGCCGTCGGGGCGGGGGATCACGGTGCCGTCTTCGTCCGTGAAACCCGCCACGTCATGCACCTGCAGCCCGATGGGATGGCCCAGGCCGTGCGGGAAGAACGTCGAGGTAAGGCCGCAGGACAGCATCTGGCCCGGCTCCATGTCGACGATGCCCAGGCTGCGCAGCACCCCGCCCAGGCGCAGGTGGCATTCCAGGTGCAGGTCGCGGTAGTCCATGCCCGCGCGCACCTTGTCGCACAGCGCCAGTTGTTCCCTGTCCACCGCGTCCACCAGCGCCGCGAAAGCCTCGTCGCCGTCGCCCCAGGTGCGGGTGATGTCGGACGCATAACCATCGACCTCGGCGCCGGCGTCGATCAGCAGGGAGCGATGGCGGCCGGGCGCTTGGGCGTCCTTGAACTGGTAATGCAGGGTGGCCCCGTGCTGGTTGAGCCCGACGATGCTGTTGTAAGGCGCGTCCAGGTCGGTGTGGCCGGTCGCGGCCAGGTAGGCGGCGTGGATCCGGGCTTCGGAGGCGCCCGCCTGGAAGGCGGCGCGCGCGGCGAGGTGGCCGGGCACGGCGCGGCGCTGGGCGGCGCGCATGCGGTCGAGTTCGTAGGCGGTCTTCCAGGCCCGGTGGAAGTGCAGGCTGTCGATCACGACCTTGGGATTGTTGGGCTCGAAGCCGGGCAGCGCCGCATCGGGCTCGCCCAGGATCGCCGACTTGCCGCCGGTGGGCAGGTGCTGGCGGGCTTCGGCGGGGTCGCTGATCACCCGCACGTCGAACTCGTCCACCCAGAAACCCTCGGGCGCGGTCGGCGGAACGTGCCAGTAGTCGTCGGGCTGGAAGTACACCAGCACGGGCTTGCGGCCGGGCGTGTAGGCGATCCAGCAGGAAGGATGGCGGGTCAGCGGCAGCCACGCCTTGAAATGGGCGTTGGGCTTGAACGGGTAGGGGCGATCGTCGAGGAATTCGAACTTTTCAACCCCCGACGTGACCAGCAGGTGATCGAATCCACCCTTTTCCAGGGCGCGGTCGGCGCGATCCTTGATTGTCGACAGGTGCGCACGATATAGATGCTCGAGGTCCGGGTGGCTCATGGATGGATTCCGGTTCGGGGTAGGGACCGGGATTCTGCCGCAAACCGGGGTAGGGACGCAGGAGAGAGGCTTGCACGAGCAGCGCAAAGACGGCGGCTTCCTCGGCCAACCCACCTGGTTGTGGAGTTTCGGCGCGCTTGTGGTGGGCCTGGTGCTCAGCGCGCTGGCGGCGGCGATCCACCACGACGCGCTGGACCGGTCCGAACGCATGCGCCTGGACCGCCTGGCCGAGCGCAGTTTCGAGGCGGTCGATAGCCAGCTGCAGACCTGCGGGCTGCTGGTGCGTGCGGTGCAGGCCCTGTTCCTGGCCTCGGACGAAGTCACAGCGGCCGAATTCGAGGCCATCTACGCCAACCTGCGGCCCCGCGAACAATTCCCCAGCCTGCAGGCCATGGCCTATGCCGAACGGTCCGCGCGTCCTGCCCCCGACGCCGAGCCCGATGGCCGCGACCACTACCTGACCAACCTGGTGGCGCCGCGCGCGGGCAACGAAGCGCTGGTGGGCCTGGACGTCGCCACCCAGCCGGCCAACCTGGCAGCGGCGCGTTTCGCGCGTGACGCCGACCGGCCGGTGATGTCGGCGCCTTTCGTGCTGGTCCAGCGCACCGGCGCACCGGGGCCGAACGACGGCGTGACGATCCGCCTGCCGATCTTCAGCGCCGGCCCGCCGCCGCGCGACCTGGCCGAGCGCCGAAGCCGGGAGGTTGGCACGCTGGCCGCATCGTTCCGCGTCAGCCGGCTGATCTCCGACGCCTTGCCCAGCGAAACCCAGGAACGTTTCCGGGTGCGCGTGCTGGACGTGACCGACGGCGGTCGTGCCCTGCTGTTCGAGCAGGCCACCGCGGAGGCGGGGCCGGCCGCGGACCCGCGGGTGCAGGCCGACCAGGACGCTTACGTGCATGACCTGAGCTACGGTGGCCGCACCTGGCGCATCGAAGCCGTGCCGCTGCCCGGCACCGACCTGGCCACCTGGCTGCCGGCGCTGACTTTCGGCATCGGCGTGCTGGCCAGCCTGCTGCTGGCCAGCCTGTCCTGGTCGATCGCGGGCACCCGGTCGCGGGCCCTGGCCCTGGCCAGCGACATGGCGTCGCAGTATCGCCAGAGCGAGGCACGCTTCCGCGCGTTGAACGAACTGCTGCCGGCCCTGGTGATGCTGGCGCGGGCGGACGACACCCGCCTGGTCTATGCCAACCAGGCGTGTCGCGACCGCTTGGGCGTCGGAGACGACGCAACGATGATGCACCTGGCTGACCTGGTCGACGACCCGCTGTTGCGCGAGCGCATCACCGGCTTGCCCGGTACGCCCGATGGCATCATCAACGAATCGGCGCAGCTGCATGGGCCGCAGCAGACGCCCTTCTGGGCCACCCTGTCGGTGTCGAACATCGACCTGGGCGACGAACCGCACCTGCTGGCGGTCGCCAACGACATCACCGAACTGCGGGTGCTGAGCGAAGAGCTCAGTTACCAGGCCAAGCACGATTCGCTGACCAGCTTGTACAACCGCCGCGAGTTCGAACGCCGGCTGGATGCGGCGATCACCTCGCTCGATGCCGGCGGGCCGCCCTGGGCCCTGCTGTACATGGACCTGGACCAGTTCAAGCTGATCAACGACACCTCCGGCCACTACGCCGGCGACCAGCTGCTTGCCCAGTTGGCGACCCTGCTTTCGGGCATGTTGCCCGACAAGGCGGTGGTGGCGAGGCTGGGCGGCGACGAATTCGCGATCCTGGTCGAAGGCGCCAGCGAGCACGACGCGGTGACGCTGGCCGAGCGCATCCGTACCGACATCGACGGGTATTCCTTCGGCTGGGAACAGCGCAACTACACCATCAGCGCCAGCATCGGCGTGGTGCTGATGCGCGGCCCGGGCCTGAGCCAGCGCACGCTGCTGGCGCACGCCGACACCGCCTGCTACATGGCCAAGGAGCGCGGCCGCAACCGCGTGCACCTGTTTTCGGAACAGGATTCCGAAACCACCCAACGCCGCAGCGAAATGGAATGGGCCGGCCGCATCCGCCAGGCCCTGGCCGATGGTCGTTTCCTGCTGCACTTCCAGGAACTGGTGCCGCTGTGGGACGGCGAGCGTTCCGACGGCGTGCACATGGAGATGCTGATCCGCTTGCGCGACGAAAAGGGCGCGCTGGTGCCGCCGGGCGCCTTCATACCGGCGGCCGAACGATTCGGGCTGATGCCGCAGATCGATCGCTGGGTGGTGGAAACCACGCTGGCCAACTTCAGTCGCCTGCATCCGTCCGGCAAGCCGGTGAAGCTGTGCGCGATCAACCTCTCGGGGCCGACCTTCGAGGACGACAGCTT
>CAZXTV010000196.1:0-4287 GCA_964643705.1 uncultured Arenimonas sp.
TTCGCGCCCCTACCTGTTTTCGAACTCGCTGCCCCCGCACGTTGTGGCCGCGGGCACCAAGGTCTTCGACATGCTGGCGGCAGCCGGCGACCTGCGCACGCGCCTGAAGGAAAACACCGCCTATTTCCGCGGGCAGATGAGCGCCGCCGGCTTCGACCTCAAGCCCGGCGAACACCCGATCGTGCCGGTGATGCTTTACGAAGCGCCGCTGGCGCAGAAGTTCGCGCAGCGCCTGCTCGAGGAAGGCATCTACGTGATCGGCTTCTTCTTCCCGGTGGTGCCCAAGGGCCAGGCCCGCATCCGCACGCAGATGAGCGCCGCCCACACCCGCGAGCAACTCGACCAGGCCATCGCCGCCTTCACCAAGGTCGGCCGCGAACTGGGCGTCATCAAGGGCTGATTGGGGCGTCCTGGCCGGGGCGCACCCGCGCCAGGCTGATCGCATCGACGTAGGCACCATCGCGGAAGGCAAAATCGCGGTGGCGCCCTTCTTCGACAAACCCGTGGCGCGCATACAGCGCGATGCCCGCGCTGTTGTCGGCGTAAACCTGCAGTTCCAGCCGGCGCAGCTGCAGCCAGCGGTCGGCCAGGTCGATGGCGGCAGCCAGCAGCGCGGTGCCGACGCCGCGTCCCTGCCAGTCGTCGCGTACGCCCATGCCCAGGTCGCCCACGTGCCGGCGACGCGGATTGGCCGACACGTACAGCCCCAACTGGCCGACCACCTCGTCGCCCGCGCAGGCCAGCAGCAGGTGGGCATTGGGGTCCGCCGCCTGCATGCGCTGCCGCCACAGGTCCAGCGACGGGAACGGAAGCTGCAGGGTGCCGGCCTGCGCCTTGGGTGCGGCGTAAATGGCCTGCACGGCGACGTAGTCGCCCGGCTCGGCGCGGCGGATGGTGATCGGGACGGACATGTTCAACTCCGGCCCGGTGGGGCCAGGGACGATATTTCCGCATCGGACAGCCGTCGCCAAGTCCCCTTGGCCAGGTCGCCCAGCACCAGGCCACCGATGGCCACGCGCACGAGGCGGCGGGTTTCCAGCCCCTGCGAGGCCAGCAAGCGGCGGATCTGGCGGTTGCGGCCCTCGTCGAGCCTGATTTCCAGCCAGGCGGTGCGGCCGCCGCTGCGCAGCACGATGGCCGAACGGGCGGACAGCCACTCGCCTTCGCAGTCGATGCCGGTGAGCAGGCGGGCCAGCAGGGCCTCGTCGGGCACGGCGTCCACCTGCACGTGGTAGGTCTTGTCCGGCCCGGTGGCCGGGTCGGTGATGGCGGCGGCCCATTCCGGGTCGTTGGCCATCAGCAGCAGGCCTTCGCTGGCCTGGTCCAGGCGCCCCACCGGTGCGAGCCAGGGCAGGCCGCTCCCTTCCAGGCAGCGGTACACGGTGTCACGACCGCGTTCGTCGCTGGCCGTGGTGACCAGGCCGCGCGGCTTGTTCAAGGCAATCACCACGCGGCCGGCGGCCTCGAGCGGCGCGCCGTCCAGGGCCAGCGTGTCCCGCCCCTGCACCACCGGGAACTCCGGGTCCCGGACCAGGCGTCCGTTCACCGCCACGCGCCCGGCCACGACCCAGCGCGCGGCTTCGGTGCGCGAACACAGGCCCAGCTTGGACAGCACGCGCGCCACGCCATGGCGCGGCGCGCTTGAACGGGCCTTGGCGGAGGGCAAGGGCATGCGCGAAGCATGGCGCAGGCTGCCGCCGCGGCGCCAGCCTGCTGTTCCGGTTCACCGGCCCATCACCGTGTGAAGATGACCATTCGCCCATGCCTGATACCGCTCCCGATCCCACCCACGCCTCTTCCTGGCGCCGCGCGCTGCGTGCCCTGTCGCTGTGGTTCGACACCGGCGCCGCGCCGGCCGACGATGGCCGTGACCCCGACCGCATCCACTGGCTGCGGGTGCTGCCCTTCGTCGGCCTGCACCTGGCCTGCCTGGGCGTCTTCTGGGTGGGTTTTTCCTGGTTCGCACTGGCGACGGCGCTGGCGCTGTACGCGCTGCGCATGTTCGCCATCACCGGTTTCTACCACCGCTACTTTTCACACAAGGCCTTCCGGACTTCGCGGCCGGTGCAGTTTTTCTTCGCCCTGGTCGGCGCGGCGTCGGTGCAGCGCGGGCCGCTGTGGTGGGCGGCGCACCACCGCCACCACCACCGCCACGCGGACACCGAACAGGACGTGCATTCGCCGCGACACGGTTTCCTGCACAGCCACATGGGCTGGTTCCTGACCCGGCGTTCCTTCCGTACCGACCTCGAGGCCGTGCGTGACCTGGCGCGGTTCCCGGAGCTGCGCCTGCTCGACCGCTTCGACATCCTGGTGCCGGTGGTGCTGGCGGCCGGCCTGTTCGGACTGGGCGCCTGGCTGGGAAGCGCGCATCCCGGCCTGGGCACGAACGGTCCGCAGCTGCTGGTCTGGGGTTTCTTCGTATCGACCGTGGTGTTGTTCCACGTCACCGTCACCATCAATTCGCTCGCCCATCGCTGGGGCAGCCGGCGTTTCGCCACCCGCGACGACAGCCGCAACAATGCCCTGCTGGCCCTGCTGACCTTCGGCGAAGGCTGGCACAACAACCACCACCACTTTCCCGGCTCGGCCCGCCAGGGTTTCGCCTGGTGGGAACTGGACCTGACCTACCTGGGGCTGCGCGCCATGGCCTGGCTGGGCCTGGTGAGCGACCTGCGGCCGGTGCCGCCGTCCCTGCGCAACGTGCGCCGGCAGGCCGCATGAAGATCGCCGTGGTGGGCAGCGGCATCGCCGGCCTCGGCGCGGCCTGGCTGCTGTCGCGCCAGCACGAGGTGGTGCTGTTCGAGCGCGAATCACGGCTTGGCGGCCACACCCACACGCACCAGGTGCAGCAGGGCGGTCGCAACTACCGCGTCGACAGCGGATTCATCGTCTTCAACGCGGGCAATTACCCCCTGCTGACGAGGCTCTTCGACGAACTGGCCGTGCCCAGCCAGCCGACGACGATGAGCTTTTCGGTTCACGATGCCGGCAATGGCCTCGAATACAACGCCACCGACCTCGACGGCCTGTTCTGCCAGCGCCGCAACCTGGTGTCGCCGCGGTTCTGGCGCATGGTGCGCGACATCACCCGCTTCTACCGCGATGCGCCCGCCTTGCTGGCCGATGCGGGCGACGGGCCGTCGCTGGGCAGCTACCTGCGCGAGCGCGGTTATTCGGAGCTTTTCGTGCGCGACCACCTGGTGCCGATGGCGTCGGCGCTGTGGTCCTCGCCCTCCGAAACGGTCCTCGATTTCCCCGCGAAGTACCTGGTCCGCTTCATGGACAACCACCACATGCTGCAGGTCCGCGACCGTCCGCAGTGGCGCGTGGTGTGCGGTGGCTCCTCGCGTTACATCGAGGCACTGCAGAATGCGTGGAACGTGCAGGTGCGCCTGTCCAGCCCGGTGCGCCAGGTGCGCCGCGACGCCCAGGGCGTGGAAGTCGCGACCGACCGCGGCAGCGAGCGTTTCGACCAGGTGGTGCTGGCCTGCCACAGCGACCACGCGCTGGCCCTGCTGGCCGACCCGAGCCAGGCCGAGCGCGAGGTGCTGGGCGCCATCCCCTACCAGACCAATGAAACCGTGCTCCATACCGATGCCAGCCTGCTGCCCCGCCAGCGCAAGGCCTGGGCGGCGTGGAACGCCTACGTGCCCAAGGAACCCGGGGCGCCCTGCACGGTGAGTTATTGCATGAACCACCTGCAGTCGCTCGACAGCCCCGAGCCTTTCGTCGTCACCCTTGGCCGCGGCCAGGCGATCGATCCCGGCAAGGTGCTGGCGCGCATGCAGTACCAGCATCCGGTCTACACCCATGCCAGCGTCGCGGCCCAGGGCCGCCGAGGCGAGATCAACGGCGCGAATCGGACCTGGTTCGCCGGCGCCTACTGGGGGTTTGGTTTCCACGAGGACGGCCTGCGCAGCGGCGTCGAAGTCGCAAGCTCGCTGGGCGTGGCGTGGCCCTGAATTCCGCCATCTACGAAGGCTGGGTCCGCCACCGCCGGTACGCGCCGGTGGGTCACGCCTTCCGTTACCGGATGTTCCAGCTCTACCTGGACCTGGCCGAGCTCGACCAGGTTTTCGCCGGCCGCTGGCTGTGGTCGCTGGACCGCCGGAACCTGGCCCAGCTGCGTCGGCGCGACTATTTCGGCGACCCGGCGCTGTCGATCGACGCGGCGGTGCGCGAGCACGTGCTGGCGGTGCGCGGCACCCGCCCGACCGGGCCGATCCGCCTGCTCACGCACGCCCGCTATTTCGGCAAGACGATGAACCCGGTGAGCTTCTACTA
>CAZXTV010000197.1:0-4249 GCA_964643705.1 uncultured Arenimonas sp.
AGCCGCGCGGCCGGGGCGGCCGCGGCCAGGCGGGGAGCCGGGCCGGCGGGCACCAGGGCCTGCACCTCGACCTTGGCGGTGCCGCTGCGGTCCAGGCCCAGCTTCACGGCGGCGGCGTAGCTGAGGTCGATGATGCGGCCGTCGTGGAAAGGGCCGCGGTCGTTCACCCGCACCACCACGCTTTCACCGGTGTCCAGGCGCGTCACCCGCGCGAAACTGGGCAGGGGCAGGGTCTTGTGCGCGGCGCTGAAGCTGCACATGTCGTAGATTTCGCGGCTGGACGTATGCCGGCCGTGGAACTTCTGGCCATACCAGGACGCGATGCCACGTTCGCGATAGCCGTCGGCGCGGTCCAGCACCCGGTAGCTCTTGCCCAGCACCGTGTAAGGCGAACGGTTGCCATAACGCGCCAGCGGTTCATGGCTGGGTTCGGGTTCGACCAGGCCGCTGATGTCCAGGCTTTCGCTGGGCGCGGAATCGGCCACGCCGGGCGCGTACAGGCCACCGGCGGTGTAGTCCTCGTCGCGGTGTTCGCGCACCTGCAGGCAGGCCGCCTGCAGCGCCTGGGCCGACGTCGCAGCGGGCGTGGTCGCCGGCGCCGCGCGCGGGCTGCCCGCCGGTTCGGGCGCGGGCGTGAGGGGGCGGGTGGGCTTGCCGGCGCAGGCCGCCAGCAGCAGCACCACGCAGGCCAGGCCGGCCCTCATGGCGTGGCGGCGGCCCCGGTGCCGGCGGCGATTTCGCGCGACAGCTGGTGGACCGCCATCGCGTACATCGGCGAGCGGTTGTAGCGGGTGATGGCGTAGAAGTTCCGGAAGCCCAGCCAATGTTCGGTGCCTTGCGTGCCTTCCAGCGTGACCAGGGTGGCCTTGAGGTCGTGGCCCAGGGCTTCGGCGGGGCGGTAGCCCTTTTCGCCCAGCTCGGCCAGGCTGTAGCGCGCCTCCAGGCCTTCGGGCTTGAAGGGTTCGACGCCTTCGTCGGCGTGGGCCAGGGCCACCACCGGTTCGCCGGCCTGCCAGCCGTGCGCGACGAAATAGTTGGCAATCGAGGCAAAAACGTCGTCGAGCGACCCGAACAGGTCGCGGCCACCGTCGCCGTCGCCGTCACGGGCGTAGGCCCGGTAGCTCGAGGGCATGAACTGGCCGTAGCCCATGGCGCCGGCGTAGCTGCCCTTGAGCGCGGCCAGGTCCAGGTTTTCTTCCTTGGCCAGCAGCATCACCTGGGCGAGTTCGTCGCGGAAGAAGCGGCCGCGGGCGGTTTCGCGTTCGACCTGGCCGGGATCGCCGCTGACCGGATAGAAAAAGCCCAGCGTGTAAAGCGCGTCCAGCACCTTGTAGCTGCCGGTGTTGCCGCCGTAGCTGGTTTCGACGCCGATGATGGCGACGATCATTTCGGCCGGCACGCCGGTGTCGGCCTCGACCTTGGCCAGGGCGTCGCGGTGGCGGGCGAGGAAAGCCTGGCCATCGCGGATGCGCTTGTCGGAAATGAAGATCGGCCGGTAGTCGCGCCAGGGCTTCACCCTTTCGGCCGGCCGCGACATGGCATTGACGATGCTCTGGCGGTATTCCGACTTCGCCAGCCAGGCTTCGACTTCGGCGGCCGGCAGCCCGTATTCGCTGCTGGCGTGGTCCAGGAAGACCTGGCGCAGCGCCGGGTCCGGCGACGGGTTGGCGGCGGCCGCGGCGGTCGAAACGGCCAGCAACAGGGCAGAGAGGCGAAGCAGATGGGTGCGCATGGAAACAAGCATATGGGAATGCCGGTGATTTGACACGGCGGCGTTTCCGGCCCGGTTCAGGTAGCCATGAACTTGCGGTGCGCATGCACCGACATCACCATGCCAAAACCCACCAGCAGCGACACCGCCGACGTGCCGCCGAAGCTGACCAGGGGCATGGGCACGCCCACCACCGGCAGCAGCCCGGCGACCATGCCGCCGTTCACCACCACGTAGACGGAGAAGGTCATCGCCAGGGTGCCGGCCAGCAGGCGGGCGAACCCATCGCGGGCCTGGGTGGCGATCCACAGGCAGCGCCCGACCACGAACAGGTACAGGGCCAGCACGGTGACCACGCCTGCCCAGCCGAATTCCTCGCTGAGCACGGAAAAAACGAAGTCGGTGGTGTGTTCGGGCAGGAAGTCCAGGTGCGACTGGCTGCCCTGGCCCCAACCCTTGCCCGTGAGCCCGCCCGAACCGATCGCGATCTTGGACTGGATGATGTTCCAGCCCGCGCCCAGCGGGTCGTTTTCGGGATTGACGAAGGTGAGGATGCGTTCGCGCTGGTGCGGCAGCAGGAAGGGCCAGGCCGCCGGCAGCGCCGCCAGCCCCAGGCCGGCGAACAGGCCGATGCGCCACCATGCGATGCCGGCCAGGAAGATCGCGAACACGCCCGAGGCTGCCACCAGCATGCCGGTGCCGAGGTCGGGCTGGAGCACGATCATGGCCACCGGCAACAGGATGATGGCGGCGCTGACCGCCAGCACCCGCCAGCCCGGCGGCAGCGGCACCGAGTGCAGGTACCAGGCCAGCATCATCGGCACCGTCAGCTTGAGCAGTTCGCCGGGCTGCAGGTAGAACACGCCCAGGTTCAGCCACAGGTTGGCGCTGCGCCCGGTGCCGAAGACAAAAACCGCCGCCAGCAGCACCAGGCTGCCGGCATAGGCCAGCGGCGTCCACAGGCGGAACTTGGCCGGCGTCACCCGCGACAGCAGCAGCAGCGCCACCAGGCCGACGCCGAAGCGCGCGCCCTGGGAAACCACCAGCCGCGTGTTTTCGCCCGACGCGCTGGCCAGCACGACCAGGCTCACCACCATCAGCGCCAGCAGGGCCAGCAGCAGCGGCAGGTCCACCTTCTCGAACAGGCGGTCGAAGAGCTGCCGGGCCCAGTGCAGCAATGCCGTCATGGCGCGACCTCGTCGGCGACCGGAAGCAGCCAGGCGTCCGTGATGCGCCGGGCCACCGGCGCGGCAGCGGTGCTGCCCGAGCCGCCATGTTCGACCAGCACCACCACGGCGATGCTTGGCGCCTCGGCCGGCGCAAAGCCGATGAACCAGGCCTGGTGGCGCAGGTGGTAGGGAAGGTCCTTGGGATTCGTGCGTTCGGTGCCCCGGCGACTGACGCGCTGGGCGGTGCCGGTCTTGCCGGCCATGCGGTAGGTCAGGCCAACGGCGGCCGCGCGGGCGGAGCCGGTGGGTCCGTGCATCACCGCCACCAGGCCCTCGTTGACCGCCGCGAGGTCTTCGGCGCTTTCGATCACGCGGCGCCCGGGCAGCTGCAGCTCACGCTGCAGCGGCTGGTTGAAGCCGGCCTGGCTGGCTTGAAGCAGGTGCGGCCGGTAGAGCATGCCACCGTTGGCCAGCACGGCCGTGGCCTGGGCCATCTGCAGCGGCGTGGTCACCCAGAAGCCCTGGCCGATGGCGGCGTTGACGGTGTCGCCGGGGTACCAGTTCTGGTTGTTCTGCAGGCGCTTCCAGCGTCGCGATGGCCGCACGCCGGAAAGTTCGCCCGCCAGGTCGATGCCCGTGGGTTTGCCGAAGCCCAGGCGCTCGAAAAACGGATCGATCCGGTCCACGCCCAGTTCGACGGCCAGTTCGAAGTAGTAGGTATTCACCGACTGCGCCAGCGATTCGCTCAGGTTGACCCGACCGTGGCCGCCCGGGCGCCAGTCGCGATAGCCGCGGTCCTGGCCCGGCAGGAAAAATTCGCCGGTGGACAGGGTCTCGTACCGAGGCGTGCGGATGCCCGCTTCCAGGGCCGCCAGCGCCATGAAGGGCTTGATGGTCGACCCGGGCGGCGCGCCGCCGAGCACGTTGCGGTTGAACAGCGGCCGCGACGGTGCCTGCAGCGCCTGCCAGTCGGGATGGCTGATGCCGTTGATGAAAAGGTTCGGGTCATAGCTGGGCAAGCTGACCATGGCGAGGATCTCGCCGTTGCGCGGGTCTATGGCGATCGCCGCGCCGTGCTGGCCTTCGAAGGCATCGACCATCGCCTGCTGCAGGCGGGCGTCGACGGTCAGCCGCAGGTCGCTGCCGGGCGTGGCCGGCTGCCGGCGCACCACGCCCAGGGCGCGGCCCTCGACGTTGGTTTCGACTTCTTCGTAGCCGATTTCGCCGCGCAGGCGGTCTTCGTAATAACGCTCGATGCCGGCCTTGCCGATGTGGGTCAGCGCGGCGTTGCGGCTGTCGCCCATGGCCGCCAGGTCGTCGGCGTCGACGCGGCCGACATAGCCGATGACGTGCGCAAACAGGTCGCCGT
>CAZXTV010000198.1:0-4237 GCA_964643705.1 uncultured Arenimonas sp.
GATCCCGCCGCGCAACGTCACCTGGGCCAAGGTAGGCAAGTGGGTGCACGTGGCCAAGGTCGCCTACGAAAAATACTTCCTTTCCAAGATGAAGTCTGGCAACACCGAACCGCTGTACGAGAAGTACGTGCTCAAGGCGCTCGGCATCGAACGCCTGAAATGAACCCCCAAGCCAACCCACAACCCAGGAGAACCCCATGAACCTCGACCGTGCCGTGATGGCCTTTGCCGGCGTGATGATCCTGATCAGCGCCGCCCTCGTGTACTTCGTCTCGCCCTGGTGGCTCTTGTTCACGGCCTTCATTGGCCTGAACCTGCTGCAGGCGTCCTTCACGGGCTTCTGCCCGGCTGCGATGATCTTCCGCAAGTTCGGTTACAACACCGGCTGCGCCTTCAAGTGAGGTAAACGATGTCCATGACCCGCGCCCTGGCCCCTTCCGCACTCGCCGCCCTCTTGCTGGTGGCCTGCGGGAGCGAGCCGACCATGCCCGCTTCGGCCCCGCCGGTGGCCTTCGAAACCATCACCGTCGCGCCGCGCACGTCGGCGCGCGAGCGCAGCTGGGACGGCGTGGTCGAGGCAGTCAACCAGGCCACGCTGTCGGCGCAGACGCGCGGTCGCGTGCTGGAGCTGCCCTTCGACGTGAACGACTACGTCGAGGCCGGCCAGGTCGTGGTTCGCTTCACCGACGTCGAGCAGGTGTCCGCCCAGCGGCGGGCATCTGCGTCGCTCAGCGCCGCCCAGGCCGACTACACCGAAGCCGAGGCCGCCTTCCGTCGCACCGAAGAACTGGTCGCCCGGCAGCTGCTGGCCCGGGCCACGCTCGACCAGGCCCGCGCCCGCCGCGACGCCGCCCGCGCCGCGGCCGAATCAGCCCGCGCCGGTGTCAGCGAGGCCGGCGAACAGGTGGACTACACCGTCATCCGCGCGCCGTATTCCGGCATCCTGACCGAACGCCACGTCGAGGTCGGCGAATCGGTGCAGCCGGGCCAGCCGCTGGTGTCGGGCCTGTCGCTGCAGCAGCTGCGGGTGAACGTGGAAGTGCCGCAGAGCGACGTCGCGGCGCTGCGCGAACACGGCACCGCCACCGTGGTGCTGCCCGGCGGTAGTCGCCTGGAAGCCGACCAACTGATCGTTTTCCCCTACGCCGACCCGGGCACGCACAGTTTCAAGGTGCGCGTTGAACTGCCCGAGGCCGAAACCGGGCTGCAGCCGGGCATGACCGTCAAGGTCGCTTTCAAGACCGGCGAGGCCAGGCACCTGTGGATCCCGACCACCGCCCTGGTGACCCGTAGCGAAGTGACCGCGGTCTACGTGGTCGGCGACGACAACCGCGTGGTGCTGCGCCAGGTCCGCCTGGGCCACCGCCGCGACGACGAAGTCGAAGTTCTGGCTGGCCTGGCCGAGGGCGAGCGCATCGCCGCCGACCCGCTCGACGCCCTGGCGCACATGGCGAACGCGGGCGCGGAGCCCGGCAATGACTGAGCCGCGCTTCGGCCTGTCCGGGCGCCTGGCCCGGGCCTTCCAGTCCAATCCGCTGACGCCGGTGCTGGCGGTGGCGGGCCTGTTGCTGGGCCTGTTCGCGACCCTCATTACGCCGCGCGAGGAAGAGCCGCAGATCGACGTCACGATGGCCAACATCATCGTGCCCTTCCCGGGCGCGCCGGCCGCGGACGTCGAAAACCTGGTCAGCGTGCCGCTGGAACAGGTGCTGTCCGAGATCGACGGCGTTAAGCACGTGTACTCCATCAGCCGCGCCGGTTCGGCCCTGATCACGGTCGAGTTCGCGGTCGGCGTGCCGCGCCAGGACGCGCTGGTCCGTCTGTACAACCAGGTCTATTCCAATGCCGACTGGGCGCCGCCCGGCCTCGGCGTCGGCCAGCCGCTGGTGCGGCCGATGGGCATCGACGACGTGCCCGTCATGGCGGTGACGCTGTGGACCGACGACCCCGCCCGCGGCGGCGTCGAGCTGGCCGAAGTGGCGCACACGCTTGAATCCGAACTAAAGCGCGTGCCCGGCACCCGCGACGTCTACACCATAGGTGCGCCGCAGCGAGTGGTGGTGGTCGAACTAGACGCCACCCGACTGGCCTCCTACGGCATGACCGCCGACGACCTGGCCGGCGCGCTTTCCGCCGCCAACGTGGTCAGCCAGGCCGGCGACCGGGTCACCGCCGACGGCGTGCTGCCGATGACCGCCGGGCGCTACCTGGCCGACGCCCAGCAGGTGGCCGAACTGGTGATCGGCCTGCGCGACGGCCGTCCGCTTTACCTCTCCGACGTCGCCAGCATCCACCGCGGCGCCGACCTGCCCAGCCAGTACGCCTGGTACACGGCGCCGCAAGGCAAGCTTCGCCCCGACGGCGCCATCGCCCCGGCGGTGACGATTGCCGTGGCCAAGAAGCCCGGCGCCAATGCCGCGGACATCACCAGCGCGATCACCAGCCGCCTCAAGGTCCTGGAGGCCTCGGTGATCCCCGAAGGCGTCCACGCCACGGTGACCCGCGATTACGGCTACACCGCCAACGACAAGGCAATGAAGCTCATCCAGAAGCTGGTGTTCGCCACCGGTGCGGTGGTGCTGCTGGTGCTGTTCGCGCTGGGCTGGCGCGAAGCCATCGTGGTCGGCAGCGCCGTCGTGCTGACCCTGGCGATCACGCTGTTCGCGTCCTGGGCGATGGGCTTCACCATCAACCGGGTGTCGCTGTTCGCGCTGATCTTCTCGATCGGCATCCTGGTGGACGACGCCATCGTCATCGTCGAAAACATCCACCGGCACATGCGCCTGGGCGGCAAGACCCTGGTCCAGGCCATCCCGCCGGCGGTGGACGAAGTCGGCAGCCCGACCATCCTGGCCACCTTCACGGTCATCGCCGCACTGCTGCCCATGGCCTTCGTTTCGGGCCTGATGGGCCCGTACATGCGGCCGATCCCGATCAACGCGTCCGTCGGCATGCTGCTGTCGCTGGCGATCGCGCTGACGTTCACGCCCTGGCTGTCGCTCAAGCTGCTCTCGCGGCACGTGCACGCGGAAGGCGGCGGCCATGAAACCCCGCTGTCGCGCCGCGTGCGAGGCTTGTTCGAGCGGGTCATCCGGCCCTTCCTCCATGTCCAACACGGCAAAGGCCGTCGTCGCATGTTGTTCGCGGGCATCGGCGTGGCGGTGCTGGCCGCCGCCGGCCTGGCGGTCGTGCAGCTGGTGGTGCTCAAGATGCTGCCCTTCGACAACAAGTCGGAGTTCCAGGTCGTGGTGGACCTGCCCGAAGGCACGCCGCTCGAGCGCACCAACGCACTATTGCTGGACATGGCGCAGGCGCTGAACGACGTGCCCGAAGTTCTGGACATCCAGGGTTACGCGGGCACGTCGGCGCCGGTGAACTTCAATGGACTGGTGCGCCAGTACTACCTGCGCGAGGGCGCCCACGTCGGCGACCTGCAGGTGAACCTGGTCGGCAAGCACGAACGCGACCGCCAGAGCCACGACATCGCGCTGGCGGTGCGGCCGGTGCTTGCGGAGATCGGCAAACGCTACGGAGCCTCCGTGAAGGTGGTCGAAGTGCCGCCGGGGCCGCCGGTGATGGCGCCGCTGGTGGCGGAAATCTATGGCCCCGACGCCACCCGCGCCCGCGAGATCGCCCGCGACCTGCAGTCACGCTTCGTCGCCACCGACGGCATCGTCGACGTCGACAGCACGGTCGAGGCCGAAGCCGAACGCGAGCTGGTGCTGGTCGATCGCGACCGCGCCGCGCGGCTGGGCGTCAGCCAGGCGGCGATCGCGCAAGCGCTGCAGCTGGGCGTGGCCGGCCGCGATGCCACCTTCCTGCGCGACGGTGCCTCGAAGTATCCGGTGCCGGTGCGCCTGCGCCTTCCCGCCGGCGACCAGGCCAGCCTGGAGCAGCTGCTGACCCTGCGCGTGCGCGCCGGCGACGGCCGCCTGGTGCCGCTGTCGGAGCTGGTGACGGTGCAGCGCCTGCCTTGGGAACCGGTGATCTACCGAAAGGACCTGCTGCCGGTGGTTTACGTGACCGGCGACGAGGCCAGCAGCATCGACAGCCCGCTCTACGGCATGTTCGACCTGGTCGGGCAGGTCGGCGACAAGCCGCTGGCGGACACGCCGGTCGAGCAGCGTTTCCTGTCGGCGCCGACCGACTCGCTTGGTTTTTCGATCAAGTGGGACGGCGAGTGGCAGATCACCTATGAAACCTTCCGCGACATGGGCCTGGCCTATTCGGTCGGCCT
>CAZXTV010000199.1:0-4224 GCA_964643705.1 uncultured Arenimonas sp.
GAGGTCGCTCATCGAGCCGATGACGGTCCAGCTGTAGGGGTGGCCTTCCGGGTAGCTGGCCTTGAGCAGGCGCTCGAAGACCTGGCCGTAGGGCTGGTTTTCGCCCTGGCGCTTTTCGTTCTGGACCACGCCGCGCTGTTCGTCCAGCACGTCCTGGTCGACGGCGCCCAGGAAGTGGCCCATGCGGTCCGATTCCATCCACAGCGCCATGTCCAGGGCGGTGGTCGGCACGTTCTGGAAATAGTTGGTGCGGTCGGAATTGGTGGTGCCGTTCTGGTCGGTGGCGCCGACGAGTTCGAAGGGCGTGAAGAATTCGCCCTGGTGGTTTTCGCTGGACTGGAACATCAGGTGTTCGAACAGGTGGGCGAAGCCGGTGCGGCCCGGCAGTTCGTTCTTGGCGCCGACGTGGTACCAGATGTTGACCGCCACGATCGGCGCCTTGCGGTCGGTGTGCACCACCACGCGCAGGCCGTTGGGCAGGGTGAACTGCTCGTAGGGGATGTCGGCCTTGACGGCGCTTTCGGCGGCGGCCTGGTCGGCGGCGTGCACCGGCGAAAGGGCGGCAACGGCGAAGCCGAGGGCCAGGACCAGCGCACGAAGGCGCGGTTGACGAGTCTGGGTCATGCGTGGGTTCCTGTGGAATCTGATCGGGAAGGCCCCGATGGGCCATGAATCCTAGCCTGCCTTGACGGGCCATACACTAGGCCGGAGGCCATAGTCGGAGGCATGGACGTGAACAAGACGCGAACCGCTGTCATCACCGGGGCCAACCGCGGCCTGGGCCTTGAATTCACGCGCCAGCTGCTGGCGCGCGGCGACCGCGTGGTCGCCGGTTGCCGGCAGCCGGGCCACGCCGATGCCCTGACCGAACTGGCGGGCACCTATCCGGGCCACGTGCACGTCCTGCCGCTGGATGCGGCCGACGCACGTTCGCGGGCCGCCTTCGTGGCCGAGGTCACGGCCGGCCACGCCGCGATCGACCTGCTGGTCAACAACGCCGGCGTGCTGCCGGCGGGCGAACGTTTCGGCCAGCTCGATCCCGGGGTGCTGGAACACACGCTGCGGGTGAACACCGTCGCGCCGCTGATGCTGGCCCAGGCCCTGGCGCCGCTGCTGGCGAAGGGCAGCAGGCCGCAGGTGTTCAATGTTTCCTCGCGCCTCGGGGCCATGGCGCTGGTGCAGTCCTTCGGCACGCCCAGTTACGCCATCAGCAAGGCGGCGCTGAACATGGCCACGCTGCAGATGGCCCACGCGCTCAATCCCCTGGGCATCGGCGTGCTGGCGGCCAGCCCGGGCTGGGTGCGCACCGACATGGGCGGCGACAAGGCGCCGGTGACGGCCAGCGAGTCGGTGCACGACATGCTGGAGATGCTCGACCGGCGCCAGGACCTGGGCGCCGGCGAGTTCGTCGACCGCAACGGGGCGCCGCTGCCATGGTAGGCGCGCGCTGCCTGTTCCTGGCCTGCCTCGCGCTGGCGCCACTGCCGGCAGCCGCCGCGCTGGGTTTCCAGGAGGCCCGGGCCAGCGACCCGGACACCGGCGAGCTGCTCTACACCGAACACCACCTGCTGCGGCACCAGGACCAGCAGCTCCGGCAGCGCCTGGTCGTCTACCGCTGCGCCGACGGCACGGCCTTCGCCCGCAAGCGCGTGGACTACGCCGACTCGGCGCTGGCACCGGCCTTCCACTTCGAGGACGCGCGCCTTGGCTACCGCGAAGGGCTGCGCCGCGGGACCCGGGAACCCGAGCTGTGGGTCCAGGCCTCGGCAGGCAGCGAAGAACGCAGCGCGACGCTGGGGGGCGGCGCGGGCCTGGTCGCCGATGCAGGTTTCGACGAGTTCATCCGGCGGCAGTGGCAGCCGCTGCTGGCCGGCGACGCGGTGCCACTGGAGTTCGCCGTGCCGTCGCGGCTCGACAGCTACGCGTTCACCGTGCGCCGTCGCGGCAGCAGCCAGGTCGCGGGCGAGCCGGCCGAAATCTTCCGGCTGCGGCTGGGTGGACTCTGGGGACTGCTGGCACCGCACATCGACGTGGCCTACGGCAGCGAAAGCCGGCGACTGCTGTGGTTCGAAGGACTGAGCAACCTGCTGGCGGACGACGGCGAGGAACCCCTGCAGGCGCGCATCGATTTCCCGCGGCCGGCGCGGCAGGCCGACGAAGCCCGATGGCTGGCGCTGGCGTCCGAGCCATTGTCCGCCTGCCGCGTCCGGGGCTGAGTGCGGACACCACCGTCCGGCCACAAGTCCCTGATTTTGAAGAACTGTTGGCTTGGCATGGTTCCTGCTGCTTCGTAGGCGAGACTGCTACGGGAGCGCCCCATGACCTACAACAAACAACTCCACCGCGGCCTGTTCGCCCTGCCACTGGTCGGCGTGGGCCTGCTGGCCATGCACCTGCCGCCGCCCACGCTGGGCGACATGGTCGGGAAGGTGGTGGCCGTGGGCCTGGCCTGCGACCCCGCCCACCAGCAGGCCGGCCCGCTTGGCCTGGCGCGCATGCCCGGTGACCTGGGCGTGCTGACCCGCCGGCTGCACTGCGCGTCCTGACCGCCGCACCCGGGCGGGCCCTGGCGCGGCGATAATGCCGCGATGGTGCACGTCATCCTCTACCAGCCCGAGATCCCACCCAACACCGGCAACGTGATCCGGCTCTGCGCCAACACCGGCGCCCACCTGCACCTGGTCGAACCGCTGGGTTTCGCGCTCGACGACGCCAGGCTGCGCCGTGCCGGACTGGACTACCACGAGTGGGCGCGGGTGCAGAAACACGCTTCGCTGGACGACTGCCTTTCTTCGCTGGGCCAGGCGCGCGTCTTCGCCTTCAGCGCGCGCGCGTCGCGGCGATTCGACCGCGTCGATTACCGCGCCGGCGATGCGTTGTTGTTCGGACCGGAAACGCGCGGCCTGCCCGCGGACGTGCTTGCACGCGTGCCCGCGTCGAACCAGCTGACGCTGCCGATGCGCCCTGGCCAGCGCAGCCTCAACCTGTCCAATGCGGTCGCGGTCGCGGTTTTCGAAGCGTGGCGGCAGCTCGATTACCGCTGCGAAGCCGACCATGACTGACGACAGGGGTCCCCTGAAAACCGCGTTTTATTAATCTTCCGTTGTGCTTGCAACTGGATACTCCGATCACCCCGCATCGCGGGTATCCCCACAACATCGGAAGAAAAACAATGAAGCGCTCCCTGATTGCCCTGTCCCTGGCCGCCCTGCTGCCGCTGTCCGCCCAGGCCGACGACAAGCTCAGCTACACCTGGGTCGAAGCCGACTACATCAACGTCGACGGCGATGCCGACGGCTTCGGCGTGCGTGGCTCGCTCGAGTTCGGCGAATCGAACTTCTACGGCTTCGGCGGCTACAACGTGGTCGAGATCGACGACACCAACGTCGACGTCGATTCCTTCGACATCGGCCTGGGTTACGCCCACGCCCTGTCGGACAACGCCGACCTGGTGGCTGAGTTCTCGTACCTCAATGCCGACGTCGACGGCCTTGGCGACGTCGATGGCTACCGCGCCTCGGTCGGCGTGCGTGGTTCGTTCTCCGACAACTTCGAAGGGCTGCTCAAGGCCAACTACGTCGACGGCGACGACTTCGACGGCGACTTCACCGCCACCGTCGGCGCGCAGTACAAGTTCACCCAGACCTGGGGCATGGTTGGCGAAATCGAAGTCGGCGACGGCGGCGAGACCTACCTGGTCGGCCTGCGCGCCAGCTTCTGATCCATCGCGAAACGCGTGACCAAGAGCCCGGCCCCGGCCGGGCTTTTCTTTTACGCGCACTGAACCTGAGACTGAACGCGCAACGACGTTAATGGTGCGTTGTTTCCGTTTTCCCATACTCGGCCCTGCCTTGCGAAAGGCGTCCCCCCGAAAGAAGAAGGAAACACCGATGAAGCGTTCATTGATTGCACTTGCCCTGGTTTCCCTGTTGCCGCTTGCCGCGCAGGCGAACGACCAACTCAGCTACACCTACATCGAAGGTGCGTACGTGAACATCGACGGTGACGGCGGCTTCGATTCCGACGGATACCTGCTGCGCGGTTCGCTGGCGCTGGGCTCCACCGGCCTCTACACCTTCGGTGGCTACCAGCGCACCGACGTGGAAGGCACCAGCATCGACGGCAAGGGCCATGAGTTCGGCCTTGGTTACGGCCACGGGATCAGCGACCGCACCGACCTGATCGCCGAGATCGCGCACCAGCGCACCGACTACGACTTCGCCA
>CAZXTV010000200.1:0-2395 GCA_964643705.1 uncultured Arenimonas sp.
GGGCGCCCCATGTGGTGGATCGGCCCCGCCGGCCCCGAGCAGGACGCCGGTCCCGGCACCGATTTCCACGCGGTGCGCACCGGCTGCATTTCCATCACGCCCATCCATGTCGACCTGACGCGCTACCAGGCGCTCGAAAAGGTCGCCAGCTGGGTCGGCGCCCTGGGTGAAGGGATGAACCTCAAGGCATGATGCCCCGTTACCAAATCCGGCCGGAGGCCAAGGGCCTGGGCATGACCTCGCAGCGCGCCCGCGACCGCATGGTCGAGCGCCTGCGCAACGAAGGCGGCATCACCGACGAACGCGTGCTGGTCGCCATGCGCACCGTGCCGCGCCACCTGTTCCTGGACGAAGCCCTGGCCAGCCGCGCCTACGACGACACCGCGCTGCCGATCGGCAACGGCCAGACCATCAGCCAGCCCTGGGTGGTGGCACGCATGACCGAAGCGCTGGTCGAACACGGCCTGCCCGCGCGCGTGCTGGAAGTCGGCACCGGTTCGGGCTACCAGGCCTCGGTGCTGGCGACCCTGGGCCTGGAAACCTACAGCGTCGAGCGCATCGAAGAACTGCTGCGGGTCGCACGCCGTCGTTTCCGCCACCAGGGCCTGAACGTGCGCACCCGCCACGACGACGGCCGCGCCGGCTGGCCCGAGTACGCGCCCTTCGGCGGCATCCTGGTGACCGCGGGCGCCGCGGCGATCGAACCCGCCCTGCTCGAACAGCTCGACGAAGGCGGCACCCTGGTGGCGCCCATCGGCGGGCCGAACGGGCAGCGCCTGCTGCGCATCCGCCGCCAGGACGGCCAGCTGGCGCAAGAGGACCTGGGCGCCGTCGTCTTCGTGCCCCTGCTGCCCGGGACGCTCTGAATGAAGCTGTTCGGGCCGCTTTACGACAACTGCCGCGAACTGGCCGCCCATCGCCACGCGCCCTGGTACCTGGGGTTCATTTCCACCATCGAATCGATCTTCTTCCCGGTGCCCACCGACGTGATGCTGGCGCCGATGGCGCTGGCCAAGCCGCATCACTGGTGGCGCCTGGGGCTGCTGGCCACGCTCACCTCGGTGCTCGGCGGTGTCATCGGCTACGCGCTGGGTTATTTCGCCATCGACGCGGTGATGCCCTGGATCGAACGTGCCGGCTACGACGACACCTACGCGAGGGTGCAGGAGCTGTTCCGGGAGTACGGCGTCTGGATCATGTTCGTCGCCGCCTTCACGCCCATTCCGTTCAAGGTCTTCACCGTCGCCGGTGGCGCCGCCGCGATGCCGCTGCTGCCATTCGTGCTCGCTTCGCTGGTCGGCCGCGGCATCCGGTTTTTCCTGGTCGCCGGCGTGGTGGCCTGGGGCGGGCCGAAGGTCGAACCGATCTTCCGGCGCTACATCGAGATCGTGGGCTGGATCGTCGCCGTGGTGATCCTGGGCGCCATTGTCTGGTTGAATATGCGCGGATGAGGATTCCCTGCGCCCGCAGCCTGGCCTGGATCCTGGCGATCGCCCTGGTCGCCGGCTGTGGGCATTCGCGCGTGGTGAAGCGCGAAGGTTCGCGCGGGGCGCCCGATCGCGCCACGCAGACGGTGCCCCGCACCGGTGATTACACGGTCAGGCGCGGCGACACCCTCTATGGCATCGCCTTCCGGCATGGCCTGGACTACCGCGAGGTGGCAGGCCTCAATCGCATCGGGGCGCCCTATACGATCTATCCGGGGCAAACCCTGCGGCTTCGGGCCCAGGGGCAGGCGCGGCCGGCACCGGGCGTCACCGGCATGCCAGCTCCGCGTGGCCAGCCGCCGGCCGGTTCACTGATTGCCAGCCCGCCCCGGACCGCGGCGCCCGTCGCCAGTCCCGCGACGCCCGCCGCAACGCCCGTCCGCCCCGTAGCCACGCCGGCCCTGCCGGCCGTGCCCGTGGCGGCCCCGGCAAGCGGCGCCTGGCGCTGGCCCACCCAGGGCCAGGTGATCGGCCGCTTCGTGTCCGGCGATCCCAAGCGCCAGGGCCTGGACATCGCCGGCAATGCCGGCCAGCCGGTCCTGGCGGCCGCCGATGGCGTCATCGTCTATTCGGGCTCGGGCCTGGTGGGTTACGGCGAGCTGATCATCGTCAAGCACAGCGACGAGTGGCTGTCGGCCTATGCCCACAACCGCCGGCGGCTGGTGGGCGAGGGTGCCCAGGTCAAGGCCGGGCAGCAGATCGCCGAACTGGGCCGCACCGGCACCAGCCGCGACATGCTGCACTTCGAGGTGCGCCGCAACGGCAAGCCGGTGGATCCGATGCAGGTGCTGCCGAGGCAATAGCCGCCCTGTAGGAGCGCCTTCAGGCGCGAATTTCTTCCTGGCCGAGGGCCAGGTCTAAAGATTAGCGCCGGAAGGCGCTCCTACCGGGAGTGGATCAGCCGGGCC
>CAZXTV010000200.1:2405-4165 GCA_964643705.1 uncultured Arenimonas sp.
ACCTTGCGGCCTTCGGTGGCCAGCACGTTGAAGGTGCGCGCCGCGGCGGCATTGTCCATGACTTCCAGGCCCACGCCGCGCGTGAGCATGGCGGCCATCACGGCTGGCGAGGGGAAACGCTGGCGCGGACCCGTGCCCAGGATCGCCACAGAAGGATTCAGGGACAGCAGGGCGTCCATGTGCGAGGGCTCGAGCTCGTCGACCGAGGCCGGGCCCCAGTTTTCCAGAAGCTGGTTGGGGGCCAGCACGAAGCTGGTGCCCAGCGCCTCCTGGTTCACCAGCACCGTGCCCGCGGTCGTGCCGCGCAGGACGTAGCTGAAATCCGGGTTTTCCTGCGAAAGCTGCACGGCGCTCCCTGCGGTTTCAGTCCCGGGGCAGGACGATAAGGGGTTTTTCGGCGCGGCGGCGGTAGAACACCGCGACGTTGCCGATGCGCGTGACCAGGGCCGCGTCGGTGCGCGTGGCCAGCTCGGCGATCCACTCGTCGCGCAGCTCGCGGTCGCCGGCGTGGATCTTCACCTTCAGCAGTTCGTGGTGTTCCAGGGCCTGGACGGCTTCGGTGACCAGGGCGTCGGTGATGCCCTTGGCGCCCACGATCAGCACGGCCTTGAGGTCGTGGGCCAGGCCGCGCAGGTATCGTTTCTGGGTATTGCTCAG
This sequence comes from uncultured Arenimonas sp., assembly GCA_964643705.1. GTDB lineage: Bacteria > Pseudomonadota > Gammaproteobacteria > Xanthomonadales > Xanthomonadaceae > Arenimonas. Next base: position 3,063 of record CAZXTV010000200.1, read on the forward strand.
GGCGGTGGCCATGGTCTCGCGGGCGGCTCGGAAGGGGCGCTAGGGTATCATGGTGGCCCGTCTCCCCCAGTAAAGGCCATGGCCCGCAGCCGCAGCAGCCAGCGTTGGCTCAAGGAGCACTTCGACGACCCCTTCGTGAAGAAGGCCCAGTCCGAGGGCATGCGTTCGCGCGCGGCCTACAAGCTCGAGGAGCTGATCGAACGCGACCGGCTGCTCAAACCGGGCATGGTGGTGGTCGACCTGGGCGCCGCGCCGGGCGGCTGGTCGCAGGTGGTGCGCCGGGACCTGGGCGGCCGCGGGCGGGTGCTGGCCCTGGACATCCTGGACATGCCCCCGATCGCCGGGGTCGAGTTCATTCACGGCGATTTCAGAGAGGACGGGCCATTGTCCGAGCTGGAAACCCTGCTCGGCGGCGCCCCGGTGGACCTTGTGCTTTCCGACATGGCCCCCAATATGACTGGCGTGGACACCGTGGATCAGGCCCGGGCGATGTACCTGTCCGAACTGGCCCGCGATTTCGCGGACAAGCACCTGAAGGTCGGCGGCGCGTTCCTGATCAAGCTGTTCCAGGGCGAAGGCTTCGATGCCTACGTCAAGGAGCTCAGGACACGCTACGACAAGCTGGTCATCCGCAAGCCCGCGGCGTCACGGCGCCGCTCAAACGAAGTTTATGCGCTGGCCACCGGCAAGCGACGAGGAAGCAAGTGATGAACGACCTGGCAAAAAACCTCCTGCTCTGGCTGGTCATCGCCGTCGTACTGATGGCGGTGTTCAACAGCTTCTCGACGCCGGGGGCAGCCACTTCCGAGCTGAGCTACAACCAGTTCATCCAGGAAGTGAAGAACGGCCGCGTGTCCGAGGTGAACATCGCCGAGGACCGGATCTCGGTCACGGGCAAGCGCACCGACAATTCGGTGTTCACCACGGCCGCGCCCAACGATACGCGCCTGCTCGACACCCTGTTCGAGAACGACGTCGAGATCACCCAGGAAAAACCCCAGCCGCGTTCGCTGCTGCTCAGCGTCCTGTTCAACCTGCTGCCGGTGGCGCTGATCATCGGCTTCTGGTTCTTCATGATGCGGCAGATGCAGCAGGGCGGCGGC